>JBHELL010000001.1:0-2673 GCA_046263075.1 Actinomycetota bacterium
CGCGCGGACGACGTGGTCATCGGCAGCGTGTTCGTATGGCTCCTCGGGCTGGGCGTGCTGTTCTTGAGCTTGTACACGGCGCATCGGAGCGGGGGCGGCGCGAAAGGATCGGCAGGCGTCGGCGTGTTGTTCGGGTCGATCCTCGGGCTCGCATCTTCCGACGTCGTCTTCCTGTGCGCCATCGCCGTCGTTGTGCTGGCGACCATCCTGATCGTCGCGCGCCCCCTCCTGCTGTCGACGATCGATGCGACGGTGGCGAGCGCGCGCGGCGTGCCGGTGCGCGCGCTCGGCATCATCTTCCTCGGGCTCGTCGGACTCACCGCTGCGTCCGCGACACGTGCCGTCGGCGCGCTTCCCCTGCTCGGCCTGCTCGCTGCGCCGGGCGCCGCCGCGCACCGCTTGAGCCCTCGCCCGATGCGCGCGCTCGCGCTGTCGGCGCTGATCGCCGTCGCCGCCGTATGGATCGGACTGACCATCAGCTACGAGATCCCTCGGACGCCGCCGACGTTCGCGATCGTCACCACGGCGGTTGCGGCGCACGCGCTGAGCGCATCCAAGCCACGCCGGATCTTGAGACACTCTCATTGAACATGGAGGCCCGGATGAAGAACGACGTGCACGACGCAGCAGCCGAGCGTCTCCGCCGAGCCGGCCAGCGATACAGCGCGAACCGGGAAGCCCTCGTCGAAACGCTTCGCAACGCGACGAAGCCGTTGACGATCCCCGAGATCTTGAAGACGAACCGCACATTGCCGATGAGCTCGGCCTACCGCAACCTCGCGATCCTCGAACAAGCGGGCGTCGTTCACCGGATAGTTACGCGCGATGAGTTCGCACGCTACGAGCTCGCCGAGGATCTCACTACGCATCATCACCATCTGATCTGCGTGAGCTGTGGGGGTGTCGAAGATTTCACAGCGCCGAGCCGCTTCGAAGAATCGGCGACGAGCGCACTCGGCAAGGTCGCGTCGAAGGCAGGGTTCACCATTCGAAGTCACCGGCTCGACGTGCTCGGCCTCTGCAAGACCTGCGCCTGATCACGCTCCGGATGCCACCGTGGGTATCGGGTGGTAGAACGAGGACAACGACGACGGGAGGACCGCATGCTTACGCTCGACAGCGTCATGCTCGCTTCGGATGACCCGAAGGGTCTCGCGAGCTTCTACGAGAAGATCTTCGGGAAGCCGCAGTGGGACGATCAGGGCTACATCGGGTGGCAGCTCGGCAAGGCGGGCTTGATGATCGGGCCACACTCGGAAGTCAAGGGTCGCAACGAGATGCCGGCGCGCATCATGTGGAACCTCGAAACCCCCGATGTGAAGGGCGAGTTCGACCGGATCAAAGGGGTCGGCGCAACCGTCGTCCAAGAGCCGTACCTACCGGGCGGCGGAGACAACACCGAGTTCTGGATGGCGACCTTCGAAGACCCAGACGGCAACTACTTTCAGCTCGCATCGCCCATGCCTGCGGGCATGTAGCGCTTCTTGACCTGGCAAGTACTTTGCGAGACAAAGTACTTGCCACGAAGGAGGCCGTCATGATCGCACCGAAGCCGACTTCGCCCTCGTTTCGCTCATCGGCTCACGCTCGGGGATGCCTCACGAGTCATCCCGTTAACGGCCTCGACGACGTCGTTCACCAGCGCGCGCGGCTCGGCATCCTTGCGATAGTGAACGAAGCGAAACGGGTCGAGTTCACGTTCCTGAAAGGGGCGCTCGAGTTGACCGACGGCAACCTTTCCCGTCACCTGAGCGTGCTCGAGGATGCGAACCTCGTCGAGGTCGAGAAGGGGTACGAAGGGAAGCGGCCGAAGACATGGGTGAAGATCACGAAGCTCGGCAAGAAAGCACTCGCATACGAAGTTGAGATGCTGAAGAGCTTGGTCGCACGCGTGGAACGTGCGCCGTAAGGTCAGCTGCGGTACAGCTTGTCGCGGAAGAACTCGACGGCACGCGTCCATGAATCACACGCCGGCTCGTACATCGGCTCGTCGGGTTCGAGCCGCGACGCCGCAAGGAAGCCGTGGCCGATCCCCGGATAGATCATGTGGTCGAACTCCTCGCCGCGGTCGCGGACCGCCTTCACCAGTGACTCGACGTTGTGCATCCCTGCGCCTTCATCCTGGTCGCCCCAGAACCCGAGGATCGGGCCCTTCATCGAATCGACCCGGTCGAGGGGCGCGCGCGCGGCCTTCGGCATCGACCGGGATCCTGCGGGGTAACCGTAGTAGCAAACAGAAGCGAGATCGTCGCGCTCTGCGGCCAGGTCGAGCACGAGCGTGCCGCCCATGCAGAAGCCGATCAGACCCTTGCGTCCGTTGCCGAGCGTGTCGAGCGCGGCGTGGAAATCTCGCAACGATCGTTCCTCGTCGAGCTTCGCGCGCCGCGCCATCATCGCGTCACGGGTCGCGTCGGGGAGCGGTCCTTCCCGGAAGAAGAACTCGGGCAGCACGGTCCGGAAGCCTGCCGTCGCGAGCCGCGCCGCGAGGTCCTCGTAGAACGGGCTGCGCCCCCTGATGTCGGCGATGATCACGACGCCTGCCGCCTCGGGCTTGCCCTTCGGGCGCGCGACGAGCGCCGGCATCGCCCCGTCCTCGACCGCGATCGATATCTCGTCTCGCTCGACGGCCGGCGCCGGCCAGCCCGGCACGATCTCGGGGTGACACATCTAAAC
>JBHELL010000002.1:0-2545 GCA_046263075.1 Actinomycetota bacterium
GCGCTGATCACTCGTGGATCTGCGCTTTCATCTTGTTGCGTAGCTCGAGCACCGCTTTGGTGTGCATCTGGCAGACGCGCGACTCCGTCACGCCGAGCACGTGCCCGATCTCCGCGAGCGTGAGCCCTTCGTAGTAGTAAAGCGTGATGACGAGCCGCTCTCGCTCGGGCAGATACTGCACCGTTTGCGCGAGCATCTTCCTCGTCTCTTCGCTCTCGAACGTGGACACGGGATCCGGCGAATCCATATCCTCGAGCGTCTCCACGAGGGCCATACGCTCGCCCTTGTCGCCGGGTGTCAGAAGCTCGTCGAGTGCGACGACGGAGACCAAGTTGATCTGATTCAAGGTGCCCTGCAGCTCGTCGACCGATAAACCGAGCGCCTCGGAGAGCTCGCCGTCCGTCGGCGGACGATGCAGCTGGTTCTCGAGCTTGGAAATCGCCCCTTCGACCTGACGCGCCTTCGACCGGACGCTCCGTGGGATCCAGTCGATGGCGCGCAGCTCGTCGATGATCGCGCCGCGGATGCGGCTGATCGCATAGGTCTCGAACTTGATCTCGCGCCCGAGGTCGAACTTCTCGATCGCATCGATCAGCCCGAAGATGCCGTATGAAACGAGGTCCGCTTGCTCGATGTTCTGCGGCAACCCGACCGCAACACGGCCCGCGACGTATTTGACGAGCGGCGAGTAATGGATGATGAGACTCTCACGGATCTGCGGGTCGCCCGTCGCCTTGAACTGGCGCCACAGCGATCCGATCGTCGACTGCCCGACCTCTTGCACGTCGACGTCGTCGGTGTCGGTGGCGCGCGTGCGCCTGGCTGCGCTCTGCTGTCCTGAGGTGGGCATGATCAGGATGCGGAGTCTACCGGCGCGAGAGCATCACGGGATGGTTCATCGTGCGTGCAACGTTACCCCATGCCTGCCCATGCGTAGAAGGTCTGAGAAGACCGAAACGCATAGGCTTTCGGTCCTAGAGGAACGGGATATAGCACCCCTCACGCGCGCGGATGCGCCTCTCGGTAGACCTCGCGGAGCCGCTCCATCGACACATGCGTATAGATCTGCGTCGTCCGGAGGTCCGCGTGCCCGAGCAGCTCCTGAACGCTTCGGAGGTCTGCGCCGTGCTCGAGCAGATGCGTGGCGAACGAGTGCCGGAACGTATGCGGGCTCGCTTTCCCCCCCGGAACGATCTCGGCGACGTATCGCGCGACCAGCGCGCGAACGTCGCGTTGCCCGATCCGTTTCCCCTTGCGGTTGTAAAACAGTGCGGCCGGCGGGCTCTGCTCCGTGATCGTCGCCGCGCGCGCGTGCGCCACGTATTCGCGCAACGCATCCTTCGCCGGATCGCCGAGCGGCACGATGCGCTCCTTGCGACCTTTCCCGAGCACCTTGATCGACGAGCCGCCGACGTCGTCGACGTCGAGCGCGCACAGCTCGGCGACGCGGATGCCGGAGCCGTACAGCACCTCGAGGATCGCGCGGTCGCGAGCGCCGAACGGATCGTCGCGCGGTGGCAGGCTCAGCAGCGGGTCGATCTGCGATTCCTTGATCACCATCGGAAGCATGCGCGCGCGCTTCGGCGTCTTCACGAGCGCGGCCGGGTTGTCGGCGCGCAGCTTCCGCCGGACCGCGAAACGATAGAAGGCACGCAACGCGGCTGCCTTGCGCGCGAGGGTCGTGCGCGCGTCGCCGAGCGTCCCTCGCTTCGCAAGGAAGCTTCGGACGGTGTCGGCGTGCGCGCGCAAGGGTGATGTGTCGAGCTGCGCGCAGAAGTCGGTGAACTGTGCGAGATCTCGCCCGTATGCCGCGACCGTGTTCGGGGATAGGTTCCGTTCACCGGAAAGGAACCGCAGGAATCCCTCGACCGTCCGGTCGGTTGCTTGGTTCGCCTCCCCAGGCGCGCGCGCCCCATCGGATGCGCGCATGCGTCCAGTCTCCGCGCAGGCGCGCGCGCGGTCAACTACCGCGGCCGGTAGTAGATCCCGTTCTCGCGCCGCACGTAGCCGCCGAGCTCGAGACGGCCGAGCGCGCGCATCGCAGGGACGAGCTCGAGCTGGGTCATCGCCGCAAGCTCTGCGGCGCGTCCCGGTTTCGTGTTGATCGCGCGAACCAGAGCGGATTCAGCTTCGTCGAGCCCCGGCGGTTCGGCCATCAACGTCGGCAGCATGGGATCGAGCGTTCCCTCGAAGACGGCGAAGATGTCTTCGGCGCCGGTGCAGATGCGCGCGCCGCTCTTGCGGATGAGGTCGTGCGGACCGGCCGACAACAACGACTCGACGTCGCCCGGGACGGCGAACAGCTCTCGCTGGTACTCATTCGCGCGCGCTGTCGTTGTCAGCGCGCCGCTGCGCCGGCCGTCGGCCTGAACCAGGACGACCCCGCGCGACAGCGCCGCGATGATCCGGTTGCGATCCAGGAAGCGTTCGGCGCGATGATCGCTGCCCGGCGGGTGTTCCGACACGATGGCGCCGTGCCCGTCGAGGATGCTGTCGTAGATGTCTTTGCTCGAGGCGGGATAGCAACGGTCGACGCCGCCGGCGA
>JBHELL010000003.1:0-4181 GCA_046263075.1 Actinomycetota bacterium
TCGTTCCAGCAACGCGCCTCGATGAACTCGCGGATCTTGCCCCTCGCGCGCTCCCAGCGCGTCACGTCCCGGTCGGGGAGATGTCCCTCCTTCGCCAGGTCTATCGCGCGTGACATCGCCGTCCAGCAACCGATCTTCGACGAGGTGTAATGGCGCGTACGCTCACGCAGCTCCCAGATCCCCGAGTCTTTCGACCGCCACAAACGCGCCGCCTGGCTGGCGGTATCCGCCAGCAGCTCGCGCGTTGCCGGGTCGAGCCTTCCGCCCGCGCGCACGAACTTCCAGACGCTGTCGAAGAGATCGCCGTACGTTCCGAGCTGGAGCTGTCCGCCTGCTTTGTTCCCGAGGCGCACCGGCGTGGAGCCGCGGTACCCCGGCAGGTCGAGGAGATGCTCGTCCTCAGGGGTCTCACCCTCGAGCGTGTACAGCGGCTCAAGCTTCTTCGGCGACTTGGCGAGCGTTCTCATCAAGAACCCGAGCCATGCATCGGCCTCCTGCCGCATCCCGACGGCGAGGATCGCCTCCATGGCGAACGTCGAGTCGCGCATCCAGGCGAACCGGTAATCCCAGTTCGCATCACCGCCGATCGATTCGGGCAACGACGTTGTCCCGGCCGCGATCAGCGCCGACGTCCGATCGAGCGTCAAGATCGCGAGGACGAGGCCGCTCCGAACGACGTCTCCGCGCCACGGTCCCTCGTATTCGATCTCCGATGTCCATCGTTGCCAGTGATCGATCGTGTACCCGATCCGTCTTTCGATCTCATCGCGCGCCGGGATGCTGATCGGCGCTGCCCTCCGGCCGAGCATCGCGAGCAGCGCGCTCTCGCCGGATGCGACGTCGAACGCTCCGTCGATGCCGTTCTCGCTCCGTCGCTCTTCGCCGGCGTCGAAGGTTAGGAACGCAACAGAAACGTCGTCTCCGTCGAACATCGTCACGTCGCCGAACGCCTGCATCGTCATCGGAGCGCGCCCGAGGTCGAATCGTGGACGGAACGACCACGTCATCCGTACGGTCCCGGACAGCCCTTCGACGCGTCGTGCGAGCTCGATCCACGGGAGGCCGGTGGGCGCCGGATGGTTCAACGCGTCGGTAACGCGACAGCGGCCGCTCGACGTTTCGAACTCCGTCTCGAGCACGTTCGTGTCGGGGACGTAGCGACGCGCGACACGGAATGGCTCGACGGGATGGAGCTCGAAGCGGCCCCCGGACGGAGCATCGAGGAGCGCGTCGAACGCGGCCGTGCGGTGCAGCTCCGGCACCGGCATCCAATCGATCGAGCCGTCGCGCGCCACGAGCGCGATCGTGCGTCCATCCCCGATGGCGGCGTATTCGGCGATCGGAGCGTAGCCGTCGATGCGCGCGCCCGGCGTGGTCGGCTCGGGGCGCCGGGAACTCCTCGGCAGCGATACCATCCACCCGGTCATGCCCGCCCCTGCCGGTACATAATCCGGTTCCGTGGGCGAGCTCCTCTATATCGAGAACACCGGCAGCGACGATGTCTCGATCGTCGACGTCGAGCGTCGGGCGCTCGTCGGAACGATCGCTGTCGGTCACCACCCCGACGATGTCCTGATAGCTCCGGATGGAGACGTCCTGCTCGTCAACCGGCAAGCCGTCCGCGACGTCGTCGCGATCTCGATCGTCTCCGGCGAGATACTGTGGTCGGTCGATGTCGGCGGGCTGCCGCACCACATGGCTCTTTCCGGCTCCGGCGCCCGGCTGTACGTGGCTCTTTTCGACGAGCCGCACGACGTCGTCATCGATATCGCCACGCGCGAGATCGTCGGGAGGCCGGCGACCGGGTACGGCGCGCACGGGGTTTTCCTGTCTCCGAGCGGCGAGCGTTTCTACGTCGGCTCGATGTTCCTGGATCACATCGCCGTCGTCGACGCGACGTCGCTGCAGACCCTGCGCGCGATCCCGATGGATGAAGGCGTGCGGCCCTTCGGGCTCACGTCCGACGAGAGGATGCTCTACGCGCAACTGTCGAAACTCCACGGCTTCGTCGTCGTCGACGTGGCGTCGGCCGAGACCGTCGCGCGCGTCCCGCTGCCGCCGCTTGACGTTCCTTCCCCGAAGTGGTTCCCCCACACGGTGAATCACGGGCTCCGGATATCTGCGGGCGACGACGAGCTTTGGCTTGCCGCGACGATCGCCGACTACGTCGCCGTGTACTCGATCCCGTCGCACGAGCTGCGCGCGCAGATCCCGGTCGGGCGTGAGCCCGGATGGCTCGTTCTCAGCGACGACGGCGAGCGCGCGTACGTTACGAACCGAGGCAGCAACGACGTCTCGATCATCGACGTGCGCGCGCGCGCAGAGATCGCGCGCGTCTCGGTCGGGACGTACCCGCAACGCATGTGTGCCATCGCCTCGCCGTAGCGGAAGGGGGCTGCTACCGTTCCGGCATGACCGAAGGGACGAGCGCGCGCGAACGCTTCGAAGAAGCGCGCTACAAACCCGAGTGCTACCGGGAGTACCAGAACGAGAAGATCCGCGTCACGTGGGAAGCCGATCTTTGCATCCATTACGGCGCGTGCACGCGATTCTTGCCGGCCGTGTTCCGTCCCGCGGAGCGCCCCTGGGTGGACGTCGATGCCGCGACCGCGGACGAACTCGCCGACATCGTGCGGCGCTGTCCGACCGGCGCGCTGCACTACGAGCGGCTCGACGGCGAGAAGCAGGAGCAGCCCGAAGACCCGATGGTCGTGTGCGTCCAGAAGGGCGGGCCGCTGTTCCTCCGTGGTGAAATCCATATGAAAGATCACCGCGGGAACACGATCCGCGACGATACGCGGGTCGCGCTGTGTCGCTGCGGCCGCTCGAACAACAAGCCGTTCTGTGACGGCACCCACGACACGTTCTTGTTCCGATGACGCGGCTCGACGTCAACGGGTTGTCGTTCAACGTCCTCGACGAAGGCAGCGGGACGCCCGTGCTGTTGCTGCACGGATTCCCCGACAACTCGCGGCTCTGGCGGAACGTCATCCCTTCATTGACCGCCGCGGGGTATCGAACGATCGCGCCGGACATGCGCGGCTTCGGAGAGAGTGACCGCCCCGGAGACGTCGCCGAGTACCGGCTCGACAAGATACTTGCCGACGTCACCGGCATCTTGGATGCGCTCGGCGTCGAGCGCGCGCACGTTGTGGGGCACGACTTCGGCGCGGTGATCTCGTGGGTGTTTGCGATGTTGCAGCCGGATCGTGTCGATCACCTCGTCGCCATCTCCGTCGGAGCGCCCGGCGGCGAGCCGCGCTCGATCCAGCAGCAGCGCGCGTCGTGGTACATGTTCGCGTTCCAGTTCCCCGGCGTGACCGAGGAATGGTTGATGCGGGACGACTGGCGCGTGTTCGACGGCTGGCTCGACGGGACGTATCCGGATCTCGCGACCGCGAAGCAAGAGCTTTCGCGTCCCGGCGCGCTGACCGCCGCGCTCAACTGGTACCGCGGGCTCGCGCGCCCCGAAGTTTTGCTCGGCGCGCGCTTGCCGCTCCCGCAGGTGAAAGCACCGACGCTCGGCATCTGGAGTGACGGTGACATCGCGCTGCTCGAGTCGCAGATGACGTCGTCGGAGAACATGGTTGCGGGTCCGTGGCGATACGAGCGCATCGAAGGCGTAGGACACTGGATCCCTCTCGAAGCGGCGGAACGACTGAACGAGCTTCTGCTCGAGTTCTTCGCTACACCCGCGTGACGCGGAAGATCGCGTAGCCGTTCGCCGTCGCCGACACCGGCAACCCGGCGCGCAGCTGCGCTCCCGTGAACGTCTGAGCCGGGAACGAAACGTTCTGCGCGGGATCTACCTGTTGCACCCTGTAGGACGCTGCGTCGATCGTCCCGTGCAACGGAACCGTCGTCGAGCCGGCCGCGTCGAGCTGCCGGAACGCGAACACCCATCCGCTCGAGGTGTCCATGTTCCACGGCTGCATCGCCGTCCATAGGCTCGTCGCCGGATCGTCGAGCAACGGGAACGTGAACGACGCGATGCTGTCGCGATTCTGCTTATAGAAGTCGGTCCAGCGTCTGATCTCAAACGCATCGGCGGTGGAAAGCTCATCGTCGGCCGGGAACGAGAACGTCAGGTGCGACAGCACCGCGACGGCCATCGCCGTGTCGAGGTACCGTTTGTCGAGCGGGCCGCTCAACGCGCGCGCGCCGATCGCGTAGCCGGGGAC
>JBHELL010000004.1:0-6260 GCA_046263075.1 Actinomycetota bacterium
GGTGCGCCTCGTAAGCGCATCGGATCGCCTTTCCGCCGTCGCGACGAAGCTCGACGCCCTGGCGACGAAGATCCAGAGCGCGATCGATGCGGACAAGGGTAAGGACAAAGTGACCGCACAGAAAGACGTCGACGACATGCGGAGCGACATCGCCGCCGCGCGCGCGGCGATCGCGGATGTGCCGAGCCGCATGCTCGCGCTCACACCGCAGGGCTATCCCGGCAACCGCTCGACGATCGACGGCGCGCGCGCATCCGTGGTCGACGCGCGCAAGGATCTCGCGAACGCGATCGCCGCGGCGCGCGCAGCTGCTGCGGCGATGAAGGGGTAGCGCGCGGCGACGGGTTGGCCGGTCAGGCGTACCGGTTGCCGGCGATCTGTTGGAGCTTACGGAACCGGTGCTCACTCAAGATACGCCGCGTCGTTCCGCTCTTCGCACGCATGACGAGCGACTCGCTCGTGGCGCCGGTTGGCGTGTAGCGGACGCCTTGGAGCAACACTCCGTCGGTGACGCCCGTTGCCGCGAAGAAGACCTCGTCGCCGCCGCAGAGGTCCTCGGTCGTCAGCACGCGGTCGAGGTCGTAACCGAGATCGATCGCCGTCTTCCGCTCTTCGTCGTTTCGCGGCCACAGCCGTCCTTGCATGATCCCGCCGAGGCAGCGCAAAGCCGCCGCGGCCGTCACGCCCTCGGGTGTCCCACCGATGCCGTACAGGATGTCGACGCCGGTGGAAGGCATCGCAGCCGTCAGCGCAGCCGCGATGTCGCCGTGCTCGATGAGCTTCACGCGCGCGCCGATCTTGCGGACCCGGTCGATCGCCTCTTTGTTGCGATCGCGGTCGAGGATGATGACGGTGATGTCTTGCACCTCCATCTCTCGCGCGGCCGCTACCGCTCGCACGTTCTCCTCTATCGACCTGGTGATGTCGAGCGCGGGCCCACCCTCAGGACCGGCCGCGATCTTCTCCATGTACACGCACGGGCCCGGATCGAACATCGTCCCGCGCTCGGCAGCAGCGACGACGGCGAGCGCGCCTTCTTGCCCGCGGCTCAGCAGCGTCGTTCCGTCGATCGGATCGACGGCGATGTCGACGGCGGGTCCGCCCGCACCGACGTGCTCGCCGTTGTAGAGCATCGGCGCTTCGTCCTTCTCGCCTTCGCCGATGACGACGATGCCGTCGACCGGGACCGTGTTGAACATCAGGCGCATCGCGTCGACCGCGGCGCCGTCGGCGGGGTTCTTCTCGCCCCGGCCTACCCAGCGCGCAGACGCAAGGGCGGCCGCTTCCGTCGTTCGAACGAGGTCGAGCGCAAGGTTCCGATCGGGAACTGCACCTTCACCGCGTGGCATACAGCGTCTCCTTGTTGAGGTGGGCGAATCTTACGACCACGACCACCAGTTGATGACGCCCGGCCGGATCGCGATCACCGGCCCGGTGACCGCCGTTTCGTTGTACTGCGGGTACTTCGCTCGGAGAGGATCGGTGGCCGAGCCGGGCTCCTCGACGCGCGCGATCCCGCGAACCATCACCCATGCGAGATGCGTCCACTCCTCGTCCCAGCGATCGACGAGCACCGCCACGCGCGGATCCGATCTGATGTTGTCGAGCCGAGCGAGCGATGTCGTTCGCTTCGGCTTGTCGTCTACTTCCATCACGAGCTCCTCGCCGCGGATCGCGAAACAGATCGGAACGGCATGCGGCGTTCCGTCGCGCGTCAAGGTCGATAGGACCGCTCGGCGCGCGTCGACGAGCAGCGCGTGCGCCTGTGGTGGCAGCTCGGCGATGCGCGCGCAACGACCGGACGGCATCAGAGCGTTCCGTAGCTCTTGCCGACGCGCCGGATCTTTCCCGCATCCGCGAGTTCGTCGAGCGCAGCGCGCGTCTCGTCGAGCGGCCAGTTGAAAGCGGCACGGAGATCGCGCGCGGTGCATTCGATGACGGTGTTCACGAAACGAAGCGCCGCGCGCGCACGACTCCGCTTCTTCGGAAGACGGAACGCGCGCGCGGTCAGCTCGTACATCGCGCTCGGCCAGCCGGAGTCTTGCTCTTCGACGCCGAAGTGGGTGATGACGAGCGCGCGTCCGAGCTCTTGGACCGGCTTGGAGAACGCAGCCCCGCCGAGACCGGACGCTTCCCGCAGCACCGACGCGGGCGTAGGCCCGTCGAGCAGGATGATGTTCGCGATCCGCCGAGCCTCCTTCGACAGCTCGGCGCCCTGGAAGTCGTCCGGCCTGCCTTCGCGTGGGTAGAGGTCGGCGAGCAGGTCTCGCGCGAGGAACGACTTCCGTCCGCGGAGGAACGGGCCGTACCAGGCGAGCTTCTTTAAGGGGATCTCGTCCTTCCACCCCCACATGCGCTGGGCCTCCGGCCCGAATTCGTCCTCCGGATCCCCAGAGGTGCCCAGCGGCCACAGCGACGGCAGCGCGAGTCCAGTTTTCGGCCACAGCATCGCGAACCCGACATCCTCGATGAAGGCGACGGCCTGATCGAGCCGCTTGATCCGCGCTTTCCGCAGCCACCACCGTCGCGCGCGGCGTTCTTCCAGGCTTTCCTCCACGCGCGGACCATAGCGAAAGGCGTTGCACGGAATACTTACCTATGCTAATTAGTTATGCGAAGCATGACGCCCGCACAGACGTCCTTGTCGCCGGCGGAGCTGGCCCCCCGGCTCCGCCTGGCGATCATGCGCCTGTCCCGGCTCCTCCGCCAGGAAACGCAAGGCCCCGCCACCCCTTCACAAACCTCGGCGCTGCATTCGATCGAGCGGCTCGAGCCGGTAACGCTTTCCGACCTCGCGGCAGCCGAACGGATCCAGCCGCCCAGCATGACGCGCATCGTGTCGGCGCTGGAAGAGAACGGATACGTAACGCGCGAGGTCGATCTGAGCGATCGCCGTTACGCACGCTTGCGCCTTACGCCCGAAGGCCGCAAGCTCCTCGAGCGCGGCCGCGAGCGCCGCACGGCGTATCTCGCGTCGCGCCTGCGCAAGCTCGGCGCCGAGGACGTTGCGGCGCTGGAGCGCGCGCTCCCACTCATCGAGCGTTTGATAGAAGGTGACGCATGAGCCCGCGGGCCGTCGTGCAGGACCTGTTCAGCTCACTGCGCGTGCGTAACTACCGCCTGTTCACGATCGCCCAGCTGATCTCGATCAGCGGCACGTGGATGCAAACGGTCGCGCAGACGTGGCTCGTCCTCAGCCTTACCGGCAGCGGCGTCGCGCTCGGCATAGTTACCGGATTGCAGTTCCTGCCGACGGCGCTCGGCGGGTTGTGGGGCGGCATCGTCGCCGACCGCTTCGACAAGCGGAAGATCCTCGTCGGAACGCAGGCCGCGGCCGGCATCCTCGCCGGCGTGCTGGGCGTGCTTACGATGACGCACGTCGTGTTGCTGTGGCACGTCTACGTGCTCGCGTTCCTGCTCGGCGTGGTGACCGCGCTCGACACCCCGGCTCGACAGGCATTCGTGATCGAGATGGTCGGAACACACGAGGTTGCGAACGCCGTCGGGTTGAACAGCGCGGTCTTCAACACCGGGCGCATCGTCGGTCCCGCCGTCGCCGCCGTCGTCATCAAGCTCCTGGGGCTCGCGATGGCGTTCAACATGAACGCGCTGTCGTACATCCCGCCGGTGATCGCGCTGCTGATGATGGACCGGCGCGCGCTGCACTCGGAGGCACGCGCGGCGCGCCAGAAAGGGATGGTGCGTGAAGGGCTTCGCTTCGCATGGAGCGCGCGGCCGATCCGGCGCGCGCTGCTCGTGCTGACGGTCGTCGCGACCGTCGCGTTCAACTTCTCGGTCACCGTGCCCCTGATGGCCAAGTTCACGTTCGGCAAGGATGTCAGCGCGTACGCGATCCTCACGTCGACGCTCGCCGGGGGCGGTCTGCTCGGCGCACTTTGGACGGCACACCGGGCGCGCCCGACGCAGCGACTGCTTGCGTGGAGCGCCGCGATCTTCGGGGCGTTCGCGACCGGCAGCGCGTTCGCGCCGAGCCTATGGTGGGCGGCGTTGCTGCTCGCGATCACCGGCGCGGCGTCGATGGTATTCATCTCAACGGTCAACAGCACGTTGCAGCTCGAAACGCCGGCACATCTCCGGGGCCGCGTGATGGCCTTGTACGCACTGGTGTTCCTGGGTTCGACACCGGTCGGGAGCCCGTTGATCGGCTGGATCTCGCAAGCGACCAACGCGCGCATCGGGATCGGGATCGGCGGGGTCTCAGCGCTCGCCGCCGCAGTGATAGCCGTCGCGACACTCGGGCCGGAGCGCCGTCGCCGCCGTGTGCACCCGCTTCCGGGCACCGCGCACGTGGTGGTCCCGGAACAGCCGAGCGAACCGGCGACTCAGACCGTCTGATCGAGCTTCTTCGCTGCTGCTCGCAGCGAGCGGCGCGCGCGCTTGAAACCTCGCCACGGATCGACGCCGGCATCGAGCCTCGCAGACACCGTCGCGATCGTGAACGCGGTTGCTCCTTCGATCTGATCGAGCTCGTCCCATTCGATCGGAACCGAGACCGGCGCCCCCGGAAGCGCGCGCACGCTGAAGGGAGCGACGATGGTCTGCGCGTAGGCGTTGCGCGCGACGTCGAGGAACAAACACGCTTCGCGTTTCGCTTTGTGGAACTCCGTCGTGAACAGCGACGGATCGAGCGCCTGCAGTCGTGATGCGATGCTCTCGCTGAACGCGCGAACGTCGGCATACGTCGCCGATCGGTCGAGCGGAACGTGGAGATGGAGCCCGCGCGAGCCGCTGGTCTTCAGGAACACCGGCACCCCGAGACTGGCGAGCATCTCACGCACGGCGCGCGCGCCCTCGACGATCTGACGCCACGAGCAGCCCGTCGGATCGAGGTCGAACACCATCTGATCGGGGTTGTCCGCATGCTCGATGTCGGAAAGCCACATGTGCAGCGTGATCGCAGCTTGGTTCGCCATGTAGACGAGCACGGCCGCGTCGTCGGCGATCGGGTGCTCGACAGTCCCGCCGGACTTCCGGACGACCGCGCGCCGGATCCAATCCGGGAAGTACTTCGGCGCGTTCTTCTGCATCAAACGCTGTCCGGAGATACCGTCGGGGTAGCGCTCCATCGTGATGGGACGGCCTGCGACGAGCGGCAACATCGCAGGCGCAACGCGCGCGTAGTACTCGCAGAGATCCCGCTTCGTGATGCCGGGGAAGAGCTCCTTGTCCGGTCGCGTGATCTCGACGGTTCGTTTCCCGGCCTTCACGACGGACGCTCCCGGAGGACGTCGCGCGGCGACTTGTCGGTCCGTTCGCCGAGGAACCGCGGGTGTCGCAACCGGCCGTCGCGCGTCCACTCGGAGAAACCCACCTGCACCACGATCGAGGGCTCGACCCAGTGCACGCCCTTGCGCGGCTTGGCGAAGTCGACGAAGGGCGACGTTGCTCGTTCGATCGCGTCGAGCCGTGCGCGCAACGCGCGCAGAAGGTCGTGCGAGAAACCGGTGCCGACCTCGCCCGCGTAGCGCAATCCCCCATCGCCGTAGACACCGAGCAACAAAGCGCCGAAGCCCGACCGGCTGCCTTTCGGGTCGCTGAACCCTCCGGCGACGAACTCCTGCTCGAGGCTGCATTTGAGCTTCAGCCAGTCGCGCGAACGCCCCGGCGTGTACGGCGCATCGGCGCGCTTCGCGATGACACCTTCCCACCCGCGCGCGCACGCCGTCTCGAGCAATCTCTCCGCCGAGCCGCGCAGCGCGCGCGAGACCTTCAGCGCGGGCGTCTCGGTCAGTGCGGAAAGCGATCGCTTCCGTTCGACGAACGGCCGAGCGGTGACGTCTTCGCCGTCGATGAACATGATGTCGAACACCTGATAGACGAGCCTCGTGCGCGCGCCGCGTTGCTGCAGCAGCTCGAACGACGAGCGCGCGCGCGACATCGCGACGACTTCTCCGTCGAGGATGAAGTCGTTACGTTGCGTTTCGATGGAGGGAAGGACCGCTGCGAACTGCGCGCGCAGATCGAGCTTGTTGCGAGAAAGAAGCTCGACGGCAGATCCTTGTTTGAACGCCAGCGCGCGGATGCCGTCGAACTTGCGCTCGAAGATCCAGCCGCGGTCGAAGTCTCGCCGTTCGCTCAACGTCGCCAGCATCGGCGTCACCCACGACGGCTGCTTCACCGAGCGCTTCGATGGCATACGCCATTCCTTTCCGCCTCCGGCCGACCTTACCCGTTGCGCGCGCGCCTCGGCTCGGATAAGGGATGCAGGTGGAACATTTCGAGCGGTCGCTCGGACCGTG
>JBHELL010000005.1:0-7621 GCA_046263075.1 Actinomycetota bacterium
GATCGGCGAGCCGTCGGTCGGGATGTTGATGCCGCACGTCTTCCACTCGCTCTTCGTCGCGTCGGTGTCGTACTGGATCATGTGCACCGCGCGCGAAACCACCGCGGTCGGAACGGCATATCCGATCTCGCCGCAATACACGTCGAAGGAAACCTTCGCGGCGTCGTTCGAGACGGGACACATGCCGCTCGCGGGGTCGACCGTGTCCGGGTCTCGCTGCGCACAGGGGAGCGGACCTGGGACCTGGCCCGCGCACGACGAAACCAGCACGTTCTCGCCCGTCGTTAGGCCGTCCGGCCCCGACGACGCAAGCCTGATGCCGAGCGACTCGAGCTTGCCGCGCGTCTGCGTCGCTTCGACCGCATGGTCGGTGAGAACGTGGAACCTATAGAAGCCCGGCGGCACGTCCTGCATGTGCGCGCGGCCGTGCTCTTCGATCGGGAGCGACGGGTCGCGGAAGCGGCTCTGCGTGCGGGCAGCCCGGATGATGACGCTCGCGGTCGGATCTCCGCCGAACGCTCCGAACGCAGACGACCCGAAGTTCTTGAAGGCGGAGCCGACGACGCCGACGTTCGTAGGCAGGCCGGCGAACAGCACGACGCCGGCATCTTCGACGCGCTCGCCCTCACGGCCGTGGCCTTGGAACTCGTTGTAGCCGTTGTCGACGTGCACATCGATCGGAAGCGTCTGCACGAATGAGATCGGAAGGCTCGTCGAGCCGGTCGCGGTATCGAGGGTGACATGCCCGGCGTAGACGCCGCCTTGCGCGCGCTGCGGTGCGACCGTGAGCTTCGACGTGCTGGCGGTGACCCGTGTTGGGTCACTCCACGCGCTCGTGACGGCTCGGCCCGATCCATCCGGTCCGATGAAGGAGTCGATCGTCGCGCGCGCGCCGGTGATCGCCGCGCCGCCGGTCCACGTCCCCAGCGTTGCGGTGGCCGCACGCGTGAACGTCGCTTCACCGAGATCGAGCGGCGTCGTAACGACGGGAACGCTGCCCAGCGATTTCATGCCGGTGAGGACGCCTGCGCCCTGCTCCCACGCATACGCCTGCCGTGCTCCGGTGTGCGCGCCTGTGCGCGCAGCTTGCGCGAGCGCGAGACCGCGCAGGATCTCGTCGTCCTGTGACGTGCGCGCGCTCGCAACGTGCGGTGTTCCAGACGCGACGAGCGCGCCGATGTTCGCGGTGACGACCGCCGCCGACACGTCGCTCGATCCCTGCAGCACACAGCGGTACCCGCTGCCGGCGAGCGGTGGACACGGGCTCGGCGGGACTCCGGAGCGCGCCCAATCGAGCATGTGCAGCGGCGCGCGCTGGCTGTCGTCGGGCCACGTGAGCTTCGCGGTGCTCGGCAGCATGGCCATCACGTTCGACGGTGCGAGCAGGTCGGGCTTCATGCCGAGCGTCAGCGTGGGACCACGGCCGGACGTGGGGGAGAGGTTCCACGTCCGGCCGTCATCGTACGCTGCACCGACGGTGATCACGTTCGGAGAAGCCGAGAGCCCGTAGATCGTTTGCGTCGTGAGCGGAACCGTCGACGCGCCGCTCTTCTGGGTGTAATCGCCCGACGGCGCGATGACTGCGACACCTGCGTCCGTGAGCGCGCGGAGGTCGTTGAGCACCGCTCGCCATTGCACCGCCTGGGACGCGAATTGCTCGACGGCCGCGCGCTGTTTCGCATTCGCTCGCGCGAACAAACGATCGCGCAACGGCTTGTCCGCGGGGATGCCCACCGCGGGGCCGTCGGTGGGCGTATCGGTCGCGAGCAACGCCTCGTCGACGAGCGCCATGCCCCGCCCGAACGACCCGTAGTCGCCGTATCCGATCGTGTACGTGATCGGGTCGAGCGCCGCGGTCGGCGGGAAGGCGAGCATCGCGACGTCGTAGCTCGACCGGTTCGTCTTCGCCCATACGAGGACGGAATCCAACGACGACAGATCGGCGATGGTCCAGTTCACGTCCGCGGGTCGGACGGCCTTGCTGATGATCGTTGCGTTCGGCGCGAGCTGCATGATCGTCGATGCTGCGATGGTCCCGTATCCGTACGCGTCGTTCGCGTCCGTGCCGGACGCGGTGATGATCGCGGATTGCAGCACGCTCGGGAAACGGTCCTTCTGAACGCCGGTGCCGATCAGCAGCACGCGCGGCGCGGCGGACGGGGTCGCCGCGCGCAGTGTGTCCGTATCGACGGTCGTGACCGTTGAGCCCGTGCCGCTTCGGTCGACGTTTGCGGAAAGGCTCGGATCCGCGGTCGGGTCTGATGCGCGCGCAGCAACACTCGCGAATGAGGTGACGACGACGATTACGATGGCGAGACCGATACGCGAACGCGCGCGCGCGACGAGACGCATAGATTCCCCTCCCGAAAGCCGTCGCACCTGGGCGACGGTCTGCCTCCGACATGTCAGAACGAGGAGCGCGCGCCGCCTCTGATGGTCATTCCGGGTGGTTCACGGGTGATTCCGTGGCCCCGTTAGTATCGAGCCATGGCGAAACTGCGCGTGGGGGTGCTCGTTTCCGGCACCGGATCGCTGCTGCAAGCGATGATCGACCATCAGGACGACGCGTACGAGGTGGCGGTCGTCGTCTCCGATCGCCCCGGCGTGCAGGCCGTCGAGCGGGCGGAACACGCGTCGATCCCCGCGCTCGTGATCGACTGGACGGCTTACGGGAAGGAGCAGCGTCCCGCCTTCTCGAGCGCCGTCGCGCGCGCGCTGCGCGAGCACGATGTGGGCCTTGCATGCAGCGCGGGCTTCATGCGGATCCTGTCGCCGAGCTTCTTCGCCGAGGTGGGCATTCCCTACATGAACTCGCACCCGGCGTTACTGCCATCGTTCCCAGGTGCGCACGGCGTTCGTGACGCCCTCGAGCACGGCGTGAAGGTGACGGGAGCGACGATCATCTTCGCCGACGAGGGCGTCGACACCGGACCGATCGTGGTCCAAGAGGCGGTCGACGTGCGGCAGGGTGACACGGAAGAGACGCTCCACGAACGGATCAAGGTCGTCGAGCGGCGGATCTACGTCGCCGCGATCCGTCTGTTCGCGGCGGGCCGGCTGAAGGTCGAAGGCCGCCGCGTGCACGTTGTAGGGTGAGGTCATGGCCGAACAGATCCCGATCCGAACCGTCCTCGTCTCCGTGTCTGACCGCACCGGACTCGATGCGTTCTGCGCGCGGCTCGTCGCGAAAGGCGCGCGCATCATCGCGACGGATTCGACCGCGCGGTTCCTGTCCGACCACGGCATCTCCTCGACGCCCGTTGCCGATGTCACGGGGTTCCCGGAGATGCTCGACGGTCGCGTGAAGACGTTGCACCCGAAGATCCACGGGGGGATCCTGGCGAACCGCGATCTGCCGTCGCACATGCAGCAGCTCGACGAGGCCGGGATCGCGCCGATCGACCTCGTCGTCTGCAACCTCTATCCGTTCCGCGAAGCGGTGGCGGCGGGCAAAGATTGGCACGAGATCGTCGAGCAGATCGACATCGGCGGGCCGACGCTCGTCCGCGCGGCAGCGAAGAACCACACGGGCGTTGGGATCGTCGTCGACCCGTCGCGCTACGACGGCGTTGCCGGCGAAGTGGAGCGAGACGGCGGGCTGTCGAGCGACACGCGACGCGCGCTCGCCACAGAAGCGTTCGCGATGATCGCCGCATACGACGCCGCGATCGCGACGTGGATGGCGCGGGACGACGCGTTCCCACCATCGTTGTCCATCGCGCTCGAGCGGTCCGGCGAGCTGCTCCGCTACGGGGAGAACCCGCACCAACGCGGGGCGCTGTACGTCGGGCAGGGCTCGACGGGGCTGGCGCGCGCCGAGCAGATCCAAGGCAAAGAGCTTTCGTTCAACAACTATCTGGATCTCGACGCTGCGATGTGGGCGGCGTTCGAGTTCGACGAGCCATCGTGCGCGATCATCAAGCACGCGATCCCGTGTGGCCTCGCGATCGGCTCGGATGTCGCGGTGGCGTACGAGCGCGCGCTCGAATGCGATCGCGTGTCGGCGTTCGGGGGCGTCGTCGCGTTCAACAAGGTCGTTACGGAGGGGGCCGCGCGCGCGATGGCGGAGATCTTCACCGAGTGCATCGTCGCGCCGGGGTACGACGAAGGTGCGCTCGGCGTCTTCGCATCGAAGAAGAACCTGCGGCTCCTTGCGCTCGACGGAGCACCCACGCCGGACCGATCGTTCCGCCGCATCTCCGGCGGCTTCTTGGTGCAGGACCCCGACCTCGTCGACGGGCCCCGCGCGAGCATGACGGTGGTGTCGAAGCTCCGGCCCACCGACGAGCAGTGGACCGATCTGATGTTCGCGTGGCGTGTGTGCAAGCACGTGCGCTCGAACGCGATCGTCCTCGCGCGCGACGGCGCCACGGTCGGGATCGGGGGAGGACAGGTCAGCCGCGTCGACGCCGCCGAGATCGCCGCGCGCAAGGCAGGCGACCGCGCCAAAGGCGCCGTGATGGCGAGCGATGCGTTCTTCCCCTTCCGCGACGGATTCGACGTCGGCGCGGCCGCAGGTGTCGGCGCGGTCATCGAGCCGGGCGGCTCTGTGCGTGACGATGAAGTCATCGCAGCCGCCGACGAGCACGGCGTCGCGCTCGTTTTCACCGGGATCCGGCACTTCAGGCACGGATGAGCGCACAGCTCATCGACGGCAAGGCGATCGCCGCGCAGGTGCGCGCGGAGGTGAAAGCGCGCATCGGGTCGGCCGGTGTTACACCGGGGTTCGTCGATCTGCTGATCGGAGAAGACCCTGCGAGCGCGACTTACGTGAAGATGAAGTACAAGGCGGCTGCAGAGCTCGGCATCGACGCGTTCGACCACTTCCTCCCCGCGAACGCGACGCGCGAGGAAGCGCTTCAGATCATCGCGGAGCTGAACGCGGACCCGAAGGTGCACGGCATCATCGTGCAGTCGCCGCTCCCGAAGGGATCTGCGATCGACATCTTCGATCTGCAGGTGGCGACCTCACCCGATAAGGATGTGGATGGGTTGCACCCGGTGAATCAAGGGCTGCTGGCGATGGGGCGTCCGAGATTCGTCCCTGCGACGACCGCCGGCGTCGTCGAGCTGCTGCACCGAAGCGGCTACGACGTCGAAGGGAAGCACGCGGTCATCATCGGCCGCTCCGTCCTGGTGACGCGGCCGCTCGCCAATCTCCTTTCGATGAAGGCGCCGGGGCTCAACGCGACGGTTACGATCTGCCACACGGGCACGCGCGACCTTTCATCGTTCACCCGCCAAGCCGACATCCTCGTGTGTGCGGCCGGAGCCGGTCCGCGCGTGACTGCGGACATGGTGAAGGCTGGTGCAGCCGTGATCGACGTCGCGACCCGCAAGGGTCCTGAAGGAAAGCTGGTGGGTGACGTTGACTTCGACGCGGTCAAGGAGGTGGCCGGCTACATCACTCCGGTTCCGGGCGGGGTTGGCCCGATGACGGTCGCGATGCTTATGCACAACGTCGCGCTCGCAGCCGGTTGCTGATCGTCGCGCTAACGGATGTCGACGACCAAGCGCGGCTTCGCCAGCGGCACCACGTCGCTGGAGATAGACATGGGGATCCACATCGCGAACCGCGAGCCCTGTCCGGGCTCCGACCAGTCGAGCCACACGCGTCCACCGATCATCTCGGACAGCTTGCGGCAGATGTACAACCCGAGGCCGGTCCCGCCCACCTTGCGCGTGAGGCTTCCGTCGACCTGGTAGAAGCGCTCGAAGATCTTCTCGTGAAGGTCCTGCGCGATGCCGGTCCCTTCGTCTTGAACCGTGATGAGAACCCCTTGGTCCTCGCGATCGGCGCGGATCGTCACCGTCGAGCCGTCCGGTGAGTTCTTCACCGCGTTGTTGACGAGGTTGGTCAAGATGCGCTGAGCCGTCTCCTCGTCGCTGATGACATCCGGAACATCTTCCGTGTGGATCACGAAGCGATGCGGCGGCTTCCACGACGCGAAGCCTTCGACGACCCGGCGAGCGAGCGACGGCACGCCTACGCGCGTCGCAGCAGGGCGCACCGCGTCCGACTCGAGCCGCGCTGCCATGAGGAGGTCCTCGATCAGCGCGCGCAACTGCATGCTCTGGCGCTCCATCACCGACAGGTACTCCTGCCGCTCGTCTTCGCCGAGTTCCGGGTCCGCTTGCAGGACCGCGATGAATCCCATGATCGACGTCAGCGGCGTGCGGAGCTCATGAGACACCGTGGCGAGGAACTCATCCTTCAAGTTGTGGAGCTCTTGGAGGTCGACGACCGACGTCTCCAGGCGGGTCATCAGCTGCGCCTTCTCGAGCGAGACGCTCACGTGGTTCGCGTACGTCTCGAACAAGCGGAGATCCTCGGATGTGAACGAGTCGATGTCGCTGACCCGGTTCCCGACCATGATCGTTCCCGTGACTGCGCCTGCGTTCCCGTAGAGCGGCGCGACCATGAGATCGCGTACGCCGATCTTGGAGAAGTGCGCGCGCAACCGCTCGTTCGTTATCGGACGCGCGAGCAACAACCCCTGGCGCTCGGACGCGACGCGGGCCCACACGCCTTCGGTCGGCTCCAGCGTGACGGAGTTCAGCTCGTCGAGGTCGCTTTCGTCGTGCAACGTGTATTCGAGCGCTGCGGTTTCGCCTTCGCCCGGGAACAGAGTCACCGTTGCGCGCTCGGCGTGGAACATCGACCGCGCGGCTTCGAGCAACGTCCGCATGACGGGGTCGACTCCGACCTGCCGTTGGACGAGCCGCGTCGCGTCATACAGCTGCTCCAACGTCTCGTGCTGCTCACGATGGGTGGCGTACCCGCGATACGCGACGAACAGCGTCGCCGCCGGGATCACGAGAAGCGCGACCGCCAGCTTGTCGACGCGGAGGAAGACGACGGCCGTGAGCACGAACGCCGTGTTCGTGACTGTGCCGATGAGGCCGATCGAGATCACGCGCAGGAACTTGCGCGGGTGCGGTCCGCCTTCGGAGACGGCGATCGCGCCCACGACGGCCGCGACGCCGAGCACGATGGCCGTGGTCGTCGCCAGGAACGTTGCCGCTATCTCGCGACCGCCGAGGAGCGTCGCGTGGCTCGCAACCGCGTGGAACACGAGCGCGGCGACGATCGATTCCAGCCAGAGGTGAGCGAGGTTGAACGTCCATTTCACCGCCGGCTGCCTGCGATGCGCGACCAGCGCGATACCGGCGCCGAGCACCTGCGCGAGCACGAGACCGAGCGGGCTCGCGAAGAAGAGTGCGAGCACCAAGGGGATCTCGTTCAGCGAGAACGATTGCGTCTCACGTCGGAACTGGATGTTGATGACGTGGACTTCGGTGAGACCGAAAAGCAGGGCGAGGAGCGGCCAGGGTATCGACAGGTGATGTTCGTAGCGATGCAACCCGAGCCCGGACGCGAGCGTCAGCGCCAGGGCGGCGGACGCGAGCAGACCCGTGAGGATCCACACCTTCGTCCTGCCATCCGGACGGCGGACCAATCGATTCAGCTCCATGAAGCCTCCGACCATGTCGTCCCAGACCATGTCGTGCCCGACCAGGTCGTCCCCGACCACGTGGTTCCAGACCACGTCGTCCCCGACCATGTCGTGCCCGACCAAGTCGTTCCTGACCAGGTCGTCCCCGACCACGTGGTACCGGA
>JBHELL010000006.1:0-6246 GCA_046263075.1 Actinomycetota bacterium
CCGTACGACCGTCCGGTCCAACGCACGCGCGAGATCATCGACATCGTTCGCATGGTGTGGTCCGGCCAGCGAGTGACCTATGCCGGGAAGGTGTTCACGCTCGACAAGGGCTTGAAGATCCTCAACCACGGGCACCGCACGGATATCCCGATCTTCGTCGCGTCGCTCGGACCGAAGAACGTCGCGATGACTGCCGAGCTGGCAGAAGGGTGGCTCCCCTATCCGTTCTCGACCGAGCACGGGCCGCGCATATTCAAGGAGTCACTCGACGAGGGGCGCGCGCAGCGAGACCCGAAGCTTCCCCCTCTTCGCATCGCGCCGTTCGCGCCCTGCTTCATCGGCGACAAGAAGCAAGGCCTCGAGTTCGGACGCTGGGTGATCGGCTTCTACATCGGCGGGATGGGCTCGCGCGAGAAGAACTTCTACAACCAGCTGGTGCAACGCTACGGGTTCGTCGACGAAGCGAAGAAGGTGCAGGATCTCTTCCTGTCCGGCGACAAGCCGGCCGCGATCGCCGCGACGCCGGACGAGCTCGTCGATCAATGCTCGGTCAGCGGCGACGAAGCCGAGGCGCGCGACAGGCTGCACGCGTTCGAGGACGCCGGCGCGACCGATCTCGTCGTGTCGTTCGGTGGCGACCCGGCGAGCCGCGTCGATCAGCTCAAGGCACTCGCGCGAGCCAACGCCTGATCGCGCTTACTGCCCGCGGTGGATGAGCTTGCAGTCGAACGACTGAACCGTCACGGTCGACCCCGTCCCCGTCGTCGCCTTCGCGACGCTGATGAAGGCGCAGGAGCCGCTCGTCACTTGGATCTGCACGACGGTCGGCGAGTTCTGGGCGATAATGTGCTGAGCGTTCGCACTCTTCAGCGCAGCGTCGTACCGCTGGCCCACGGCTTTGGGCGCAAGCGTGCTCTTGAGATTCATCAAGCACACCGATCCTTGGCCCGGGACGTCGGTGTTGCGCCCATCGACGGGCGTTATCCCGGCAGGCAGCACGAAGCTCTTCCCGCATTTCGGCACGCCCACTTCCCGAGGCCCGACCTTCGGGAGCACCTGCTTCGGAGTCGATGGTCCGAGGATCACGCCACCTGCGACACCACCGACGAGCGCGACCGCGAGGATGCCGACGCCGAGCTTCGCAGCGGATGACTTGAACCAGCCCGGCCGCACCACGAACGGGGCGTGCGCCGACGTGTACCCGCCGAGGAGTGCGATCGCGATCGCCGGGACGAACGCGAACAGCCACCCGCTCGTGGCGACGCCGAAACCGCCGACCTTCACGAACACGCGCGTGAAGAACAGCAGCACGATGGAGAGCCAGCCGATCCCTTCGAGGATCCACGACGTCTCGAGCGGGAACGCCACGGGCACCTTCGCGAGCCGCAACGACACGATCGCGGCGACCGCGATGCCGAGCAGGGCGACCAGCGGAGCGAAATTGCCGGAGCTCCACCCGCTGAGCCGCGCGACCTTGTACCACGTCGGCAGGAAGACGCCGAGCGCCATCACGAGTCCGGCGATGCCCGTCAAGAGCTCGATGCCCGGCCGCTCGACGAGACCGGTCTCCGGAGGTCCGAGCGGCTCTTCGAACACAGCGCCGGGGCTCGCGTATCCGATCGCGGTCTCTTCGACGAGCGGACCCGCCTCGGGCTCTAAGGGGATCGCCTGGGACGGCGTCGCGCCGACGGCGACGGGGCGCGCGCTGCGCGGCTCGTCGGAGAAGTCGTCTTCGATCTGTTGCTCGGCCGGCTTCGCGGTGCGCGCGCGCGGAGCGGGCTTGGCGCGCGACGACGGCTTCGCGGTCGACTTGGAAGTGGTTCGAGACGGTGTTCGGGACGTGCGGGCGGAAGGCTTCTTCTCGGGCATGGCGCATAGGGTACCGGCGCCGCGGCCGGTCGCCTAGCCCGGCTCTGCCGCTTGGTTCAGGTAGGCCGTTCCTTCCCTGCAATCCTTCCGGAAATCACAGTGAGCGCACGCCTCTGCCGGCGCCGGCTCGAACCTGCCGGCCGCCACGTCCGCAAGCATCGACTCGAGACGCGCGCGCAGCTCCGCGGCGGGGGGCGACTTGTAGGAGTGCTCGGCGCGCGCGGGGTCCGGCTCGCCGAGGTACACGAACGTGACCGTCACATCGTCCGGCGACTTGCCCCAGATCTCCTGCGCGGCGAGCGCGTACAGGTCGAGCTGCCATTCCTCGGCGCCGCCTCCGTCGCGCGCCCGCCCCGACTTCCAGTCCACGATCTCCCATCCGCCGCCGGGCCGCTCGAAGATCGCGTCGATCCGGCCGGACACGATGTGGTCGCCGACGACGAGCGCGAAGGAGCGTTCCGCGTGCACAGGGGGCAACGATGCGAACCGCGAGCGACGGAATGCCTCGCGCAGCTCGCCGAGCCGTGACGCATCGGCGGCCGGGCGATCCTCGAACTCCTCCGGGTCGTAGAGCGTCGTCTGGCCCTTCCCGACCTGCTCGATCCACGCGTGCACGATCGTGCCGGTGCGCGCGGCTGCGCTCGAACGCCGCGGCAGCGGCCGGACGTAGCTCCAGAAGAAACGCTTCGGGCACGTCGCGTACGTGACGACCGCCGACACCGGCAGCTGCTTCGGCAGGACCGGACCATCCGATGAGGGCTCGACGGGGAACAACGTCCCGTCGGGTTGCGTTTGCGCGCGCGCGCGCCGCACGGCGGCGGCGATGCCGTCGGGGAACCGCTCGGACGCCGGGCGCTTCGCCGGTTGCGGCCACGACCGCACGCGTTGCGCGCGCCGCTCGATCAGCGGGTTCGGCTCCGGCGCGTCTTCCACGTACGACAACACCTCCACGTCTTCGAAGTCCTTTATAGCCCGCAGGAACTCACTCGGCCCGAGGGGCTTCGTCAACGCTTCGTCCATCCCGCTCGGGTAGTACCAGTGCGCAGCGGTGCAGACGAGGCGACGGCGCGCGCGCGTGAGCGCGACGTAGAGCAGGCGTAGCTCCTCTTCGAGCGCGCGCTTCTTCAGGTCGTCGTTGAACGCCGACAGGTTGCCGGTGAAGCGCGGGAACACGTCGCGGTCGCCGCGCAGCTCGACCGGGACGTTCTTCGGCGACGCTGCGGGGTTCGCGCGCCGCGACGTGTCGGGGAAGATCTGCGAACGGTCGCCGCGCGCGAGACCCGGCACGAACACGAGGTCGTACTCCAGCCCCTTCGCTTGGTGGATCGTCATCAGCTTCACCGAATCGGCTTCGGTCGGCTGCGACGCTTCGATCTCTTGATCGGCTTCTTCGACCGCGTCGAGCCACCGCACGAGCGCGTTCAAGGTCTGCTCTCCTTCGAGTGGCTCGAACGCGGCGATGCGGTCCATGAAGTTCGCGAGGTTGCGTTTCGCCGCGCGTGCAGCGGGCGACGGCGACGCGTCGAGCTCGCGCGCGATGCCGAGCATGTCGAGCGCGCGCGCCGCGAGCTCGGGCAGCGGGAGATGCGTGGCTGCGCGCACACGCGCGAGCTCGGCGTTGAACGCCGCGATGCGCGCTCGCGCTTCGTCGCTCACGCCTTCGACCTCGTCGAGCTTCGCGATCTCCTCGGCGAGCGAGAACGCGACGTCGCCCGGCGTCTCGACCTCCATCTGCTCCTTCAGCTCGCGGTTGCGCAGCGCAGCGTGACGCCCGATCAGAGCGAGGTCGCGGTAGCCGATGCGCCAGCGGGGGCCCATCAGGAGGCGCGCGAGCGCGACGTTGGCCATCGGGTCGTCGAGCACGCGAAGCAGCGCGACCAGATCGCACACCTCCGGCATCGTCAGCAAGCCGCCGAGACCGATCACCTCGAGGGGGATGCCGCGCGCGCGGAACGACTCGACGTACGAGGAGAAGAGTCGTTTCTTTCGGCACAGGATCGCCATCTCGCCCCACGGCGTCCCGGCATCGTGACGACGGATCGCTTCGTCGGCGACCGCGGCGGCCTCGGCGACCTCGTCGGCGTAGAGCCCGACGGCCAGCTCTCCCTCCCCGAGCGGCGGGAAGGCGCGCAGGATCTTCTCGGGACGCCGCGATGGATGGATGCCTTCGATCATGTGGTTCGCAAGCGCGAGGATCCGCGCGCCGGACCGGAAGTTCACCTCGAGCGGCAGCCGCATCGACTCCGACCCGTCCGCGCGCGGGAACTGCGACGGGAACACCAAGATGTTGTGCAGGCTGGCTCCGCGCCAGCCGTAGATGTTCTGATCGGGGTCGCCGACCGCCATCACCGGGTAGCCGTCGGGCATCAACCGCTTCAACATCACGGCCTGCGCGTGGTTCGTGTCCTGGTACTCGTCGAGCAGCGCGAAGCGGAAGCGAGCGAGGAACTCGCCGACGACGCGATCGTCCTTCGCGATCTCGCTGGCGATGCGGATCTGATCGCCGTAATCCATGACGCGACGCCTGCGTTTCGCGTCCTCGTAGCGCCCTACGACGCCGGCGAGCTCGATCCGCTTCTGCGCCGCGATCTTCACCTTGCCGGAGATGCGGTCACCCGAGCTCGCGATCTTCTCCAAGAAGGCTTCGTCCTCGGCGACGACGTCTGCGGCGTCGATCAGGTGGTTCGCACATTCATCGGCGAGCTGACGGATCCACTGAACGTGCCAGAGGTTGCGCACCTCCATGAACTCGTAGGTTCCCTTGGTGTATTCCTCGGCGCACAGCTGCCAGATCTGCGCCTCGCTCAGGAGCGTCGAGCCGGGATCGACACCGGCGCGCAACCCGTAGTCGGAGATCAACCCCGACGCGAAAGAATGATAGGTCGCGACGTAGGGCTCCTCGCCGTCGGGCAACGCGAGCGGCGCGATCGCTTTGCGCACGCGCTCGAGCAGCGACTCGGCGGCCTTGTTCGTGAACGTGAGCCCGAGGATCTCGGTCGCTTTCGCGTGCCCGGAGAGGATCAGCCACACGATACGCGCGGCCATCACGGCGGTCTTGCCGCTGCCGGCGCCGGCGATGACCACGCACGGGTCGATCGGCGCCGAGATCGCGTCCCATTGCTGCGCGGTCGGAGTGCGGCCGCCGAGCGCTTGCACGATCTCGTCCGGCACGTCGTTCACGAACTCGGAGCTCACAGCTTCACCTCGTCGCCTTCGGGCCACACCGGACACAGCGTCTTGAACTTGCAGTTGCGGCACTCGGCGTCTTCGGACGGGACGAACTTCTCGGCGCGGATGCCGTTGATCAGCGTGAGCAAGCGGTTCTCCATCTTCGACTCGTACTCGGGGTCCTTGCGCGGATCGAACGCAGGGTTCTTGTACGTGCCGTAGCGACGATCCTCGGCTGCGAGGTAGATCAGCTCGAGCCGCATCGGATCGCCGAGCTTCGCAAGCTCGGGATCGCGCAGCATCGCGAGGTAATAGGTGCCGAGCTGCAGATCCTCGGGAAGCTCGTTCTCGTTCTTCCAGCTCGAGCCGGTCTTGTAGTCGATGATGCGGACGCTGTGGCCGCCGACGCGCACAAGGCGGTCGATGTATCCGTGCAAGCGCGCGCCGTCGAGCGCGAACTGGAAGTGGACCTCGGTCGCCAGCGCCTCGCTCTTCGCGTCGGCGTCGAGCCACCGGTCGATCATCTTCTCGCACTCGATGCGGTAGCGATGCTCGATCGCGCCGTTAGGGAACGCGGCCGGGCGCCACATCCGGCGCAGCTCGGCGACGAGCGCGGTGCGCTCGCACTCCAGCTCGCCGCGCGCGCAGCGGACGATGATGTCGTGGATCCACGAGCCAACGAGCATGTGGAACGTCTTGTCGGGATCGAGCCCGAGCTCCTTCTGGTAGAGGTAGTTGAGCGGGCAGTTCTCGTACGGCGACAGGCGCGAGTAGGACGCGAGCCAGTCGTCGCCGATGAGCGGCCGCTCGTTGTCGGTCCAGTCGCGCTCGTACCACCACGAGTCGGGATCCACGCCGGGCAAGCGCGCGAGCGCGTCGAGCGCGGCGGCGCGCGTCTCGGGCGCCGCCGCGCGGTCACCGAGCGTGCGGCGCCAGGTCGCTTCTGCCTCGTCGCGGCTGAGCGGTTCGGGGATCTCCGGCGGTGCCGACCACTCGAGCCCGAGCTGGTGCAAGAAAGGCGTCGGCACCATCGCCTCGCGCTGGCTGGACTCGCGCGCGGCGGTGACGAGCAACCTGCGGCGCGCGCGCGTGGTCGCGACGCCGAACAACCGCCGCTCTTCGTCAAGTCGTGCACGGCGTCGCGCGAACGGCGTCTCCGGCGCGAGCAGATCGCGAAGGTCCAGCATCGCGCGCGGCTCGCGCACGTCG
>JBHELL010000007.1:0-8820 GCA_046263075.1 Actinomycetota bacterium
CATCCCCGGCGCAGGCGGCACGCAACGGTTGCCCAGGCTCGTCGGGCCTGCGCGCGCGAAAGACATCATCTACTCGGGGCGGTTCCTCGATTGCGTCGAGGCGCTCGAGATCGGCTTGGTCGATCGTGTCGTGGAAGCGAACAAGGTCTACGAGACCGCCGTCGAGATGGCGCAGCGGTACGCGAAGGGACCGACGATCGCATTGCGGGCGGCGAAGATGGCGATCAATCGGGGGCTCGAGATGGATCTCGGCGACGGGCTGGCGTGCGAGCGCGAGGTATTCGTGAATCTCTTCGCGACGGAAGACCAGAAGATAGGGATGAAGTCCTTCGTCGAAGAGGGTCCCGGCAAAGCGCAGTTCGTCGGCCGGTGATTTCGTAGCCGATTCGGCCGCGCGCGCGGCCCAGGCTATCCTTCTCGTATGGCCGATCACACCCGCACCGACGACACGCCGACCATCGACGACCTCGACCTCGACGAGCTGAACGAGCTCGACCCGAAGACGGCGAACATCGTCTACCACGATTGGGAAGCGAAGACGTACGACGGGAAGTGGTCGATCTCTTTCGACGAGCGCTGCATCAGCTATGCGCGCGAGAAGTTCTTGAAGGTCGCACCGGATCATCGGTACGGGAAGGTGCTCGAGATCGGTGCCGGCACGGGATTCTTCATCATCAACCTCGCGCAAGCCGGGCTCGTCCACGAGCCGTTCGCGACCGACATCTCCCCGGGGATGGTCGATGTGTGTTTGCGGAACGCGGCTGCCGTCGGGATCACGAACATGAAGGCGCGCGCGGCCGACGCCGAAGCGCTTCCGTTCGACGACGATTACTTCGACCTCGTGATCGGGCACGCGGTGATCCATCATCTGCCCGACGTGGAGGCTGCGTTCAAAGAAGCCTTCCGCGTGTTGAAGCCGGGCGGCGCGCTCGTCATCGCAGGCGAGCCGACGCGCGTCGGTTTCGCCATCGTCGGTGCCGCCAAGCGCGCGACGGCGGAGGTTTTCAAGAGGGTCGGCGCGCCGCTCGGGCTCGTCAAGACGGAAGAAGAGCAACACGAGTCGGCGCGGGAAGCCGCGCTCGAAGCACACGTCGACCTGCACGAGTTCCATCCGCACATGGTGAAGGCGTGGGCGCAGAACGCGGGCTTCGAGCCCGTCACGGTCGAGACGGAAGAGCTGATCAGCGCGCTGTGGGGGTGGAGCGTGCGCACGCTCGAGGCGCTCGCGCGGCCCGGGCTGCTCGGGACGCGGTGGGCGATGTTCGCTTACCGCTCCTACATGGCGCTCTACAAGCTCGACGATGTCATCACGCGGCGCCTGCTCCCGAAACCGCTCTTCTACAACTTGCTGTTGTTCGCGCAGAAACCGAAGCACCCCGACGCATGACCACCGTTGTCCGCGATCTTGAGCGGACGGCGCACATCCCGCCGGCCCCTGAGATCCCGCGCGGGTTGTTCCGGCGCATCGGGCGAACCGTCCGTTTCATCCTGAGTCACCGGCTCTATACGCCGAAGTACGTCGTGATCGGGTGCCGCTTCATCTGGTTCCGCATCACGCACCCGCACATCCGGACGAAGGGGTTCGTCTTCATCGAGCGCGGCGCCGAGATCTACGCGCGGCGCGGCTACGGACGTCTGACGATCGGACGATGGTGCTGGATCGGGAAAGGGAACGCGATCCGCTGTCACGAAGGCAATCTCACGATCGGAGACAAGGTCGTGTTCGGCCGGAAGAACACGATCAACTGCTATCTCGACATCGAGATCGGGGACGATTGCATCTTCGCCGACTGGATCTATATGTGTGACTTCGATCATCGCTTCGAGGACCTCTCCATGCCGATCCGCAAGCAGGGCATCGTGAAATCTCCGGTCCGTGTCGGCAACGACTGCTGGATCGGTGAGAAAGCTTCGATCCTGCGCGGCGTTACCATCGGCGACGGCTCCATCGTCGCCTCGCACGCGCTCGTCAACAGGGACGTACCCCCGCGGTCGATCGCCGGCGGCGTTCCCGCGCGCGTTCTGAAACGCAGGGGCTACGAGCCGCAGCGCGGGCGCTAGGTTTTCGGCGCGCGCGGGCGGGTACCTTCCGGTGAGGAGGTGCGTGCCCATGGCGACCTATGAAAGCTCCATCAACGTCGACATGCCGTTGTCGAGCGTCTACAACCAGTGGACGCAGTTCGAAGAGTTCCCGATGTTCATGGAAGGTGTCGAGTCCGTCACGCAAGTGACGGATGAGCTGCTCCATTGGTGCGCATCGATCTCCGGTGTGCGCCGCGAATGGGACGCCCGCATCACGCAGCAGGTCCCGGATCAGCGGATCGCGTGGCAGAGCACCGAAGGCGTCACGATAGCCGGCGAGGTTCGGTTCGAAAGCATCAACCCGATGCGCACGACGATCACGCTGCGGATGGACTACGAGCCGGAGTCGATCACCGAGAAGGCTGGGGATCTGCTCGGGATGGTGCGCCGCCGCGTCGACAACGACCTCGAGAACTTCAAGCGCTTCCTCGAAGAGCGCGGCGCCGAGACGGGCGAGTGGCGCGGCAAGATCGAACAGGGCCAGACGATCACGCTCGACGAGCCCGACCGGTCGATCAGTCTCGAGCAGCCGCAGACGGAGCACGCCGAATACCCCACGACGCAAGCAGCGGGACCGACTCCGCCGCTGACGCCGCCGGCGCCGCGCGAGCGGTAAGCGCCGCGCGAGCGGTCCTGCCTAGGCTCGCTCGGCGAGGATCGGTGCGCGGCTGAGGATCAGCCGCAACGGTGGCCGTTTGTCGCCCCGGCGTCGAAGCGCGCGCTCTTCGGTGATCGAGCGCTCGTACACCGCCGTCGTGCGGCGCGCGATCGAGCGCCAGCTGAACGTCTCGTCGAGCATCCTGCGCGCGTCGACGGTCAGTCGTTGATCGAGCAAGCGGTCGGTCGTCAGCTTCACGATCATCCGCGCGAGCGACGCGGGATCGCCCGGGATGAACCGGAGCCCCGTCGCCTCGTGCACTACGATCTCGCGTAACCCTCCGGTGTCCGCTGCGATGCACGGTGTACCCGACGCCATCGTTTCGAGCGCGACCATCCCGAAGGGCTCGTAGAGCGACGGCACGACGGCGAGATCGGCGGCCGCGTAGTACATCCGGAGCTCGTCGTCGCCGACGAAGCCGAGGAAATGCACACGGTCGGCGATGCCGAGCCGTTGTGCGTGCGTCTTGAGCTCGTCGGCATGGGTTCCGACTCCGGCGACGTAGAACCGCACCGCGACGTCCTCGAGCACTTCCGGCATCGCGTCGAGAACCGTCTGCACGCCCTTCTCGTATTCGAGGCGTCCCGCGAAGAAGACCAGCTTCTCACCCGGGGCGATCCGGCCGGCCCGGAACTCCTCGACGCCGTCGGGTCGCTCGAAATCGTCGAGCTCGACCCCATTCGGGATCACGTCCTGCTTGTTCGCGGGGAGCTCGAAGATCATGCGGACCTGATCGCGCATGTAATCGGAGCAGGTGATGACCCGCCGAGCCTCGTACGTGAGCCACCACTCCACCTGATGGATGAGCTTGTTCATCGGGCCCGGGAGGTACCCCTGATGACGGCCGTACTCCGTCGCGTGGATGGTGGAAACGAGGGGCAGCTCGAAGACGTTCTTGACCGCAGCTGCTGCGTACGCGACGAGCCAGTCGTGCGCATGGACGACGTCGCACGGGTGTTGCGTAAGGAGCGCGGTCGCGCGCGCCTGCACCGCGAGGTTGAACCCGAGCACCCACGGGACGAGATCGTCGAAGGGGATCTCGGGCGAGCGGTCGGGGACGCGAACGATGTGGACGCCGTCGAGCATCTCCTCTTCCGCCGCGTCGGGGTGATCTCTCGTCACGACGTGAAGCTCGTGCCCAAGCTCGGCGAGCGCGAGCGACAGATGGTGCACGTGCTTGCCCAGCCCGCCGAAGATGCGCGGCGGATACTCCCATGAGAGCAGAAGGATGCGCATCGGATGCGCCATCCTCCCACGGCGGCGCGCACGCGGCAAAGCGCGCGCTATGACTTGGGATCGACGCAGGGCGCGTCGGCGACGCGTACCGCTAGACCCGAAGCACGATGATCTGCCGGACCCACGCGGCTGCGAACGCGACGGCGACGCCGAGCCACAGCGCGCGGGTTCGCAAGAACGGAAGGCTCGGCGCGCGCCGTTGCACAAGGGCGCGCGCGGCCACGACCGTCGCGATGATGCTCGCAACGAAAACGATCGGGCCGAGGGGATGCCAGCCGAACGCGCGCGCGACGTGTCCAGACGCCATCGCGACGAAGCTGCGCGTCATCCCTGTTGTCGGCGACGCGATGTGCACGAGAACGAGCGGCGCCGGAGGGATCCAGCGAGGGATACCCGTGCGCGCGAACACGAACGAGAGCGTGACCCACCCCGCTCCGATCACGCCGAGCGAGATCTCCAGCCGGTGCGCGCGCCTCATCAGTACCCGCGGTGCGGAAAGGCTCCGATCCAGAGGACGACGAACAAGACGCTGAGGGCGATCCCGATCCATCCCAGTACGGTGCCGGCTTTCGCCATCCCTCCGCCTTCGAGCGTCGGGTCGAGCGCGATCCTGCTCTTCGCTTGATTCCCGAAGATCACCGCGAGGATCCCGCCGACGATAGGACATACGACGAGCCCGACGATCCCAAGCACCAGCGACGCGATCGCGAGGCCTTCGGTCCGGCCGCCGCCGCTCGACCGGAGCGGCGAGGATGCGGTGCCCTGACCGCAATTCGGACAGAACACCGCCTGATCCGAGATCTGCTGTCCGCAGTTCGCGCAGTACGCCATGCAAGTTCCCCCCAGAGAGCCGAGCCGTCAGCGAGCGAACGCGGGAAGTGGCATAGCTTTTCCGAGCCAGGGGAGCCCGTCAAGGATGCCAATTCTGCCCGTTCCCCGCCGCGGATGCATCCCCTCCGGTCACGGCTCCGATATAGTTGCGGCGTCCCAAAAGCTAGGGATTTACTGGGGGTTCTGACATGGCACACGTCCGCTTGCCCGCGCTCGAAGAGAAGGGGTTCGTCGTCCTCAAGAATTGGGGCACGCCGATCCCGCGCTCAGAGTACGAAGGGCTCGAGTACGTCGACTGGAAGTCCGGCGGCGACACGAACTTCGCACCGATCGCGTCCGCGCTTGGACAGATGGAGTGCAACGGCTTCTGGGACCACGGCAAGGCCGACAAAGATGGCATCTGGACCGACAATGCGAAGGTGTGTCCCTCGCTGGTCGAGTGGGCCACCAGCGTCGGCGCCAACTTCGGACGCGTGCGCATCATCAAGTTGAATCCGAACACCGAAGCTCAGGCGATCCACAATCTCCACCCCGACGACAACAACCGTTTGAACCCCGAAGGCGAAGGCTGGGTCGTTCGCGCGTGGTTGCAGCTGACGGACAACCCCGACAGCTACATGATCGTCCGCGAGGACAAAGACGACCCGTCGACAGAGTCGCGCATCCCGCTCCCGGCGGGCGCGCAGTTCGTGGTCGACTCCGAGCGTCTGTGGCACGCGGTGTGGCACCCGGGCCCGGAACCGCGATACGCGCTGATCGTGTCGTTCGAGAGCGGCCCTGTGCTCGAGCAGTGGATCGAAGCGAACCTGTCCGAACCTGCCGTCGTCTAACGAACATCTGCCGGCGTCAGCGCCGGGAAGATGTTGTCCGCCTCGAACATCCCGGCGACCTTTCCACGCACGGTTTCGGCGGGAGCGGCTCGGCGTAACAGATCCGCGATGTGATTCCAGCGTTCGTGGTGTTTGTAGAACCGTTCGCGCGCGTAGTCCGGGTTCCGTCCTCGCAACACCATGAACGGCCAGTCGCTCGACTGCATCAACATGCATTCGCGAACGATCTGCGCGATCGCCGCTGGAGCCGCGTCCGCGTACTTCTCGACGAGCCGCACCGTCTCGGCTTCGGCCGACGACAACGTCTCCCACAGGTGCTGCGTTTCCTCCGAGACCCAGGACCGCATGTCCTTGCGGAATCCCCAGGTTCCGGCGACGAGCTCGACGGGCTCGGCGTCGAGCCGCTCGCGGGCGCGCGCGAGCGACATGGCGCGCACGGGTGACTCGGCGAACAGCTCGAACACACGCTGGAGGAACGCCGGACCTTCGAACCACCAGTGTCCGAACAGCTCGGTGTCGTAGGCGGCGAGCACGAGTCCCTCGCGTCCGGTCTCGCGTTCGTAGGCCTCCAGCGTCTTGGTGACGAGCGCGACGAAGTCGGCGGCGTCGCGTTCGACCGCCGCGCGCGCGGCCTCGGGCTCGTAGGGACGCTTGCGGTCGAGCGGCTTTCGTACCGACGTCACGCGCCAGTTCTTGAAGCCGCCTTCGAGGTCGTAGTGGAAGAAGTCGCGGTACCACTTGCCTGCGGGATAGCCGCCGGTCGGCGACCACACGCGATACGTCACGTCGAGGTTCCGCGCGAAGGCCGTTACCGATGAATCACGGATCGTCCACGGTGTGAACGTCGCGCCCGGTCCCGACGATCGAAGCAGGGTCGGCCCGTCCACGATTGTGTACGAGATGGCGTGCCGCTCCAACAGATCTTCGACGCCGGGCGTGTACGCGCATTCGGGCAACCATGCGCCGCCGGGAGCTGCACCGAAAGATGCCGCATGCGACGCGACGCCGAGCCGCATCTGCGCATCTGCGAGCGACGGTTCCGTGACGAGGGGCAGGTACGGATGTGTTGCGGGTCCGCCGATCAGCTGGATCACGTTCGCATCCGCCAGTCGCCGGAACCCATCTGCGATCGTTCCGACCTCGTCGAGCCGCTCCGATTGCTCGCGGCCGAAGCGAGCGAAGAACGCGGCCAGGTCTTTGAACTCGCGCTCGAACACGCCGTCGTAGCGCGCGACCTGCCGCCACGCGCGCAGCTCCCACCGGCCGAGATACAGGTCGAGCTCGTGCCGCATGTGCTCGTCTCGCATCTGGTGCACGACCATCGGCGTGAGGCCGACCGTCATCTGGTCACGGAGCCCGCGCTCGGCAAGGGCATCCAATGCGCCGAGAAGCGGCAGGTAGCTTTCGACCGCGGCTTGATGGAATAGGTCCTCGCCGACCGGCCAGACGCCGTTCTTCCGGAGATAGGGCAGATGCGTGTGAAGGACGAGACAGAACGTGCCCATGGCGCTACGCGCGCCGCGCGATCGCGATCAGGTCCAGCGACTCGTCGAGCGAGCCCGCGGCGATGCGGAAGTCCGAGTCGCGAACGCGCGCAACGGTAGCGCGCAACCAACGCGGCCACTCGGGCGCCGTTTGGCGGATGAGTCGGTCCGGGAACGACTCGCGGATCAGCGACTCGATCACGCGGAGCCTCCGCGCGTGATACACGCCGAGCATCGCCACGACCTCGAAGCGCTGCGCGATCGTCGCGCGCAGCTCGTCCGCGGAGAACTCGAACGTGTGGAACGGGTTGCGGATCCCGTGCGGCGAGAACGTCAGACGGTTCGGCGTTGATATGACGAGCGTCCCGCCCGGGGTCAGCACGCGCGCGCACTCAGCGATGAATTCCTGAGGGGTGTGGAGATGCTCGATGACTTGCAGCGAGACGACCGCGTCGAACGACGCGTCGGGGAAGGGCTGGTCGACGAGGTTGCCGCACTCGAAGCGCGGGCGCTCGTACAGCGCTGCGGCTCGGCGGATCACCGGCTCTTCGAGGTCGAGCCCGACCACCTCCGACGCCGAGCGCGCGAGGATCTCGGTCCCGTATCCCTCGCCGCAGCCTGCGTCGAGGACGCGCACGCCGTGTACGAGGCTCGACGAGTACCGGTACACGACCGCATGGCGGCGGAACCAGTAGTTCTCGTCTGCGATGTCGGGCGCCGTCCGCTCTCCGGTGAGTGGGAGCGGTTCGCCGGCGTCGAAACGAACAGGTTCGGCCACGGCGCGGCATCCTACCTGCTGGCGGCGGTGACCCATCCGCGGCCATATCATGTGGCGCCGTGGCCACCGGATGGGATGAGAAGTCGCTCGCCGAGCAGCGTCGTACGCAGAACGCGCTGCTGAAGCAGACGATCCTTCAGATGGCGCTCGCGCACGTTCCCACGGTGCGCGCGCGTTTCGCAGCGCTCGGGCTCGACGCGCGGTTGTTCAAAGGGCTCGAGCAGCTGGACCGGCTGCCTCTCACCACGCGGCGCGACGTCTTCGACCCGCGGAGGAATCCCGAAGGCGTGACCGGTGTGATGCTGCGCGGGACCGAAGAGGGCGTCAAGCGGTTCAGCGATCGTTCGGTGCTCCGCCGCATCGCTCTTGCGCGGCTGATCGGCGGCGAGGAGGTCCAGGAGCTCGCGATCGAAGCGGCCACGCGACCGATCCACATCCATCTCGCGCCGGGGCCAGGCGGTCGTATCCCTGTCGCCTATACGCGCGACGACCTCGATCTGTTCGCGCGCGCGGGCGCGCGCCTCGCGCAGCTGTCGGGCATCGCGCGCGAGGACCGGTTGCTGAACCTCGTCCCTGCAGGACCGACGCTCGAGTTCTGGGGCATCTTCTACATGGCGCACGGCACGGGGATGACCGCGTTGCACGTGCGGCGTGAAGGCCAAGATCTGGCGCGCGCGCTCGCCTCTTCGTTCCCCGAAGGCGGGATCACCGCGGTTGCAGTTCCCTCTGAGGAAGCGGTCTCGTTCGTGCCGAGCGCGCGCGAGGCCGACATCGATCTGGAAGGGCTGCGCGCGGTGGTGGCAGTCGCGCGTTCGCTCGCGACCGACGAACGCGCGCTGCTCGGCGAGCAGCTGCTCGAGGCCGGCGCGCACCTTCGGATCCGCGTCGACGACGAGGATATCGGTGCCGGCGGCGAGGGAG
>JBHELL010000008.1:0-3886 GCA_046263075.1 Actinomycetota bacterium
GTGGACGCGGAAACGCCGAGCGAGCGCGCGCGCTCGACGTCCTGCCCGAGCGCCAAAGCGGCGAGCCCGAAGCGCGTCCGATAGACGAAGAACACCACGGCGGCGACGGCGATCGGGAAGAGGATGAGCGCGAGCACCTCCTCACCCGTGATGAGAAAGGTTCCGACGTGGAAGCTCAGCCCGATGTCGTAATGCGGCGTCGAAAGCTGCCGGCCGACGAAGGCGAGCGGCAGGCCGAACTGGATCGCGCTGAATACCACCCCGAGACCGATCGTCACCACGAGCATCGCCGCGCGCGGCGCGTCGCCCATCTTGCGAAGCACGATGCGATCGGTCCCGTACGCGAGAAGCGCGCCGACGACGAGGCCGAACGGCGCGGCCCACCAGAAGCTCCAGTGCGCCTCGGCGACGAGGAGCGCGGTCGCAACTCCGCCGATCAAACCCATGGCCGCTTGCGCGAGGTTGATCAGTCGCGTCGTACGCCACAGGAGGAGGAGTCCCAAGCTGTTGAGTCCTGCGATCGCCCCGACGACGAGACCACGGACGATGACACCGAGCTGCAGCGGAAACTCCTTAGAACGAGTCGGCCGGCGTGTAGCGCCTCTTCGAGTAGATGTACGCACCGGCGGGAGCGCCCGGTGATGTCTGGGCGGTGTTCGACCACGTGACCATCGAGACGTCGCCTATCTGCGACCCGTCGGGTTGGTCGCCGAGCAGATGGAAATACTGCAGGTCCTTCGTGGGCCCCGAGATGCCGTCGTAGTGGTAGCCGTGGAACAGCCCGAGCCCTTCGAAGAAGCGCTCTTCCGTGAAGAGACCGGCGGTCGCGTGCGTCAGCCCGACGAGCACGGGGAGCATCCCCTGATACACGAGTGGCCCCATCGCAGGCGGATCCTGGTTGCTGTTCGCCGCGTCGCTGCCGTCGTAGTGCGCTCCCAACCGATACTGGGCGAACCACTGGGAGGCGCGCGCGGTGCTGTCGAGCGTGAGGTCGAGGTTCCAGTGGTTGTCGTAGCACGAGAGACCGCGCGCTCGGCTCCACTGGTTCGGGTCGAACAGACGAACCTGGCCGACCGCGTCTTGGCCGGAGCACGGCCAGACGTAGTAGTCGGGGGTGTATGCCTTACTCGCGGCCGCATGGGTGAAGGTGATGGGCGCACCGCCTTCGGGATCGATGATCGTGTTCACCGGTGGGTTGTGGCCCTGGAACGCGTCGACCGCTTGCGACGAAGGGCTCGCGGAGTCGGCCAGCCCTTCGGGCACCGAATACGTCACTGCGATGTGGATGCCGCGCGCGGCGAGCTTCGCCTTGAGCGCGGGGATGGCGCCGGACAGTCCGGTTGATCCCGGCGGGTCGTACTCCGCGTAGAGCAATCCGTACACCCGCTTCAGCGGACCGGACGGCGACTGGTACGGCGTCTTGTCGAGGTACTCCGAGATGTATTTCACGGACAGCTCGACCTGTCGTTCCCACGAAAGCCCTTGGGGCAAGCACCATCCGTTCGTCTGATCAACAAGACCCGGCCACAGGTTGTAGGTCACGGGGTTGAAGATGCCGGCCTTGGCAAGATCCGGGCAGATGTAGGCCGACATGCCGCCGTGCGACGATTCCGCCGCGAACGGACGCAGCGCGATGATGTCGTTCGCGGCACCCTTCCACGTTTCCGGATATTCGCCGGCGTTGATGATGTGCGGCACGATCGTGTACCCGTGCAGGTTGAAGGGGAAGCCCATGAACGTGGCGCCGCCCTTGTTGAAGTGGTTCACATAGGACACGAACCGCAGGAACGCATCGGATTCGTCGAGAGCGCCCTTCTGCCCCGTCGAGCCGAGATACGGGCTCGCCGATGAGCGGTCGCCCTTCCAGTAGTAGACGACATCGATCTTGTTGCCGTGGACACCGCACGGGATGTGGCCGAGACCGGCGACGAAAGAGCACGGGTTGTACCCGAGGACGCCTTTCGTCGGTGAGCCGCTCGGCGTGATGGAAGACGTGATCTGACCGGCGCGCGCCGGGCCGGAAACGCCGCCCGGACGCGATCCATCCGGCGCCCCCGGTCCTGCTCGATACCCGGGAGCACCCGTCTCGCCGCTTGCGAAAGAGGCGGGGTTGTTCGTTGCCGCGTGCTGCGCCGCGGAGAAGAAGTCGAGCGCGATGATGAGCGCGAGCGCTCCTGCGATGATGCGGACGTTGGCGAACCCGAAGCGCGTGATCTGATCGGCTAGCCGCTTCACTCCGTTGGCCTCGTTCCTTCCCAACTCCGCCCGGCCGATCCCTAGGGTATTCGCCTACGGCAGGGTGGCGCTCGTCGGCAGATACATCTCGCCGCTGGCCGCGTCGCAGTGGAACCCGGTGGTCTGCGACTGCGTCGTCCACACGGGACAGAGCACGCCGGTGCCGACCTTCTCTGCCGGGGTCGCCGGCGTGTTCGTGACGCTCACGCACGCGCCTGCGGCTGTGTCGTACGTGTGAGCCGTGTCGTACTCGTCGGACGGCCCGAACGAGCTCACCGCGAAGTCGATGTTCGGAACCTGCGATCCCAGGTTGTTGGGCAGGGTCGCGTCCTCGACGTGGATCTCGCCTTGGACGACGCCGCCTTCGGCACCGCGGTGGAGTGGATCGTCGTCTTGACCGCTGCCGAAGCTGTTGCCGCCGATGGCCTGGATGTAGAAGTCACGGCCGCGTACACCTTCCCGCCCGTTGCTCCCGTTCCAGCCGAGCAGCTCGATGTAGAGGTTCTCCGGCGTGTCGACACCGGGGACGACAACAGGGGTCGGGTTGCCCGGAACCGGGATGACCGCGACGGTGCGCGACTGTTCGGGATTGATGTCGCTCGGTCCGGACTTGTTGTACTCGTCGCCCGGGTACCCCTTGTTCGGGCCGGCTTCCGTGTCGTGGCGATACCACGTGTCGCAGCCGTTCGAGTACGGGGTGGGATCGCTCTTCGCCAACGCGCTCGAAGAGACGGTCGCGACGATGAAAACCACCAGAACCAACGAACGCAGCCTCATGGGTGTCTCCCTTACCGACGGTCTGTTAGTGAGTTCGCCAGGAGCCGAACCAACTCCTTCCGTGCGGCGCTTCGCGAGGTTGTCCTTGCGGCTCGGCGTTCCGCTCAGCGAAACATCAGGCCGTCCGGCGGAACACCGCTACGATGCGACGGGTTGTCGCGAAAGTCAAGACCCGTGGGTCCGAGGACTCGTCGCGCTCCGCGGACCATCGCCTCGTCGATCATCCGGCCCTCGTCGTCGAGCGTCGCTGCTCCTCCCGCGGCATCGGCGAGCTCGATGATGCGACGAGCGCGCGCAACCTCCTCGCGGCTCGGCGTGAAGACGTCGTTGATCACAGCAACCTGCGCAGGGTGGATCGCCGCGCGCGCGCCGAACCCGGCAGCTTTGAGAGCGCGCGTACTCGCGATCAACGCGTCGACGTCGCGGAAGTCGGCAGAGATCGGACCGACCGGTGGGTCGATCCCCGCGGCCGCCGACGCGAGCACGATCAGCGCGCGCATCGGCTCGAAGGCGCGCGGATCGGTCACGCCGAGCTCGGCGCCGAGATCGGCTTCTCCGATGGCGAGCCGCACCACGCGTGGGTGCACCGCGATCGCGCGCGCGTCGAGCACGCCGGCCGCCGTCTCGAGGAGGGCCGTCGCTTCGACACCATCCGGCAGCGCGTCCAGAGCTTCGAGCGATGCCTTCGGCACGTACAGCTTGCGCGCGCCCGCCGCGACGAGCGCGCGCACGTCTTCGTTCATCGCCGAGCCGCCGTTCACGCGGACCCACGCTTCGGGGTGTTCGCTCACCCACGCACATGCATGCGCGCGCGCTTCTTCCTTCTCGCCCGCAGGGACTGCATCCTCGAGGTCGACGATGACGGCGTCGGCGC
>JBHELL010000009.1:0-6611 GCA_046263075.1 Actinomycetota bacterium
GCGTGCGTCGAGCGGCAGCGGGTAGACTCGCGCGCATGACGGTGCGCCGGCGCGCGTTGCGGGCCGCGGTCCTCGCGGCATCGGGTTTCACCGGCTTCTCGGCCGCGCACGCCCTCGAGTATTCGTTGCTCGTTCCCGATCCGATCCGACGCATCGCGATGCTCAGAGCGACCGGGCATTCCTATTGGGGTCCTGCGGTTCACGCGGCAGCGTTCGCGGCGGTCTTCGCGGCCGGAGCTGCATTCGCGTTCGGGTTCAACCGGGGTCGCGCGCGCATCGCTTCGCCTGCGCACGTCCGGCGACTCGTGGCGTTCCAGACCACCGGATTCATATGTGTCGAAACCTTCGAGCGGATCGCGGCGGGTGCGCCCCTTCGCGCGGCCGCCGGCGTGATCGTCGCCGGGGTCGTGACGCAGATGCTCGTCGCAGTCGCGGCTGCTTGTCTTCTCGCGCTGCTCGAGCGGGCCGGCGCGCGGGTTGCCTCGGTGTTACGGCGCGCCCGCTTCGCCCGCACGCCGCGTATCGCACCTCTGCGCGTTCCCGAGCAACCGGGTCACGCGCGCTCGGCGCTCCTGCGTATCGCACCGGCGCGCGCGCCGCCACTCGCTTCCGCTTCGTAGTAGCGGACGAGTCGCTCCCACGAGCGGCCCGATCGAGGAGGCATCCATGCTCAAGGTCATTTCGCGTTGCGCGCTGCCCGCCGTCGTCGCGTTCGCGATCGTGCTGGCTGCACCGGGCATCGCGAGCGCGCACGAAGAACGCGCGGTCGGCCACTATCACTTCGTGGTCGGCTGGGGCGCCGAGCCCGCCTATGCGGGAGAACAGAACAGCGTGCAGCTCGTCCTCACGGACGCGCGCGGGAAACCGGTGACGGATCTCGGCGACACGCTGAAGGCGACGGTCATCTTCGGCTCGTCGACGAAGGAGATGGCACTCGAGACGACATTCGATCCCAACAGCGGCGAAGGCACACCGGGCGACTATCGCGCGTTCTTCATCCCGACACGTCCGGGTGATTACACCTTCCACTTCACCGGAAGGATCCACGGCCAGAACGTCGATCAGCGATTCACGTCCAGCGACACGACCTTCGACGCAGTCATCGACCCGCAGTCGGTGGAATTCCCGACGCCGGATCCGAACAACGCCCAGCTGTCGTCGAAGATCGACCGCGAGGCTGCACGCTTGACGAAGAAGGTCGGCAGCGCGCCGAGCCGCTCGAGCCTCGCACTCGGCATCGCGATCGGATCCTTCGTCATCGGCCTTGCCGCGATCGGCATCAGTATCGGCCGCCGCAAGCCTGCATGACGCGATGAAGCGCGCAGCGACCCTGCTGGTGATCGCCGGGATGCTCCTCACGATCCCGGCGCAAGGCGCGCGCGCTCACGCGTTGCTGCGCTCCTCGACACCTGCGGACGGCGCGGAGACCGCGAACGCACCCGACGCCGTCACGCTGACGTTCACGGAGCAGCCCGAGGTCTCGCTGACGATCGTGCACGTGCTCGATCAGTCGGGGAACACGTTCGAGGCCGGCAAGCCGCAACCGGTGGACCGCCGGACGGTTCGCGTAGCGGTGAAGCGACTCCCGAACGGCATCTACACCGTGACGTGGAGAACGGTCTCTCGTACGGACGGACACAACACCGCCGGATCGTTCGCGTTCGGCGTCAATGTCGCGGTCACGCCCGGCGCGCGCGCGAACGCGCCTGCGCCGAAGACGCCGCCGGCGTCGAAGCTCGAGATGGTCGGTCGCGCGCTGTTCCTTGCCGGCCTCATCGCCGTGCTCGGCGCGGCGTGGATCGCGTTATTCGTGTTCGGACGCGCGCCGCCCAGCTTGCGGCGACTCGCGACGATCTGTTGCTCCGTCGGCGTCGCAGGGTTGCTCGTCTTCGCAGAAGCGCAACGCCGAGCCGCCGGCGTCGGCATCAGCACCTTGCTCGGTACGGCCGTCGGACGATCCCTCATCTGGCGCGCGGCCGGAGTCGCGGTGGCCGGCGTCGCGATCGCCGTGGCTCGTCGCTTCGAACGTCTGGGGATGCTCGTCGCACTGATCGCGGCAGCCGGCGCGCTCTTCGCGCACGTCGATGCCGGTCACGCGGCGGCGTCAGGCTCGTGGACCGTGGCGAAGGACGTCGCGCAATGGGTCCACGTCGTTGCCGTAGGCATCTGGATCGGTGGGTTGCTCGCGCTGCTCGTCGGCATCCGCGGCACGGTGAGCGACGAGAAAGCGCGCGCCGTGCGCAGGTTCTCGTTCGTCGCTGCGTTCGCCCTCCTCGTTGTGGCCGGTTCCGGGACCCTGCGCGCGTTCGAGCAGATCACCCAGTGGCGTGGCCTTTGGTCGAGCGCGTACGGCGTCACCGTTCTCATCAAGGCCGGGCTCATACTCGGGCTGGCAGGGCTCGGCGCCGTCAACCGGTACCGCAGCGTTCCGGTGGCGCACGAGGATCTGACGTTGTTGCGTCGCATCGCAACCTCTGAGGTCTGCGTCGGGATCGCGGCGATCGCTGCAGCGGCGGTGCTCGCGAGCGTTGCGCCGCCCGCGCCTGCATCGCTCGTCGCGCGCGCGCAAGGTGTCGTCGTGACCGGGGCCGACCTCGGCACGACGACGCGCGCCCGGCTCGTGATCGCACCCGGAACGCCGGGACCCGGGACGTTCACGCTGAAGTTGACCGACTTCGACACAAACGCTCCGGTCGACGCAGACGCGGTGACGTTGCGATTCTCGTTCCAGGACCCATCCGTCGGCTCCTCGACGCTTGCGATGACGCCGTCGAGCCCCGGCACCTACACGGCAACCGGAACGAACGTCTCTCTCGCCGGCACGTGGCAGATCGTTGTCGGAGTTCAGCGCGGCAACGAGTCGGTGGAGATCCCGCTAACGTTCGCAACCACGTGCGACACGACGTCGATCGTGACGCCAGGTTTGCCGACGATCTACGCGGCCACGTATGAGGGCGGGTCCATGCAGGGATATACCGACCCTTCGCGTGCAGGCTTCGACCAGGTCCACGCGACGTTCTTCGATGCGCGGGGCAACGAACAGGCCGTGGACTCGACGACGATGTCAGCCTCGGCACCGGGCGGCGCGCGCTCGTCGCTGCAACCCCGGCGGTTGAGCCAGGGCCATTTCGTTGCGGACGCACAACTGACGCGGGGCATGTGGCGATTCGATATCGTCGCGCGCGCAGGCTCGCAGACCATCCGCACATGCTTCGAGTCGCAGATCGGATGACGGAGGTTCCATGAGATCGAAAACGATGATGGCGATCCTTGCGCTGGCGCTCGCCGCCGTCGGGTGCTCGAGCGGATCCGTGAGCCCGCGACCAAGCGCGTCGCTCATCTCCTCGACGGGACAGATCAAGATCACGTCGCCGGTACAAGGCGCAACGGTGAAAGGTCCGAGGGTCACGATCATCGTCTGAGTCGCCGGCGCGCGGATCGTGCCGAAGACCACGACCACCGTCACGCCCGACACCGGACACGTGCACGTGAGCATGGACGGCCGGCTGCTGACGTTGTACGCCGGTAGCTCGTACACGATCCCTTCAGTTCCGCCCGGCTCGCACCTGATACAAGCCGAATTCGTCGAGGCGAACCACACGCCGTTCAACCCACGCGTGCTCGACGCGGTAACGATCACCGTCACATGACGACGATCGACGTTCCCACACGAGCGCGCACGTCGCTCGTTCCGGCCGCGTTCGCCGTCGTGGGTTGCATGACCCTCGCGATGCGGCCGGTATCGGCGACCTCGGTCGTGCCCACCGCCCTCGTCGGTATCGCGGGCATCGCGATGCCGGCAGCGCGCGCACAACCGTCCGTGCGCGCACACGCGCCGAGTCGCGCGCGGTGGTCGAGTCGCGCGCGATGGCTCGGCGTAACGATCGCCGGTTCTGCGGCGTTCGGCGTCGCGCGCCTCGCCGTCCATGCGGCGCCGGTCCGTGTGACGGCGGGCGGGCTGGCTGCCGTAGCGATCGCGTCGATCGCTGAAGAAGCGTTCTTCCGCCGTGCGATCTATGCATTGCTAGTCGAGCGAAGCGTCGCGCTCGCGATCGCAGTGACCGCGCTGGTGTTCGCCGCGATACATGTTCCGGTGTACGGCGTCCGCGTCCTGCCGCTCGACATCACGGCAGGCGTGTTACTCGGATGGCAGCGGTACGCGACCGATACCTGGACGTCGTGTGCCGTCACACATTTGTTCGCCAATCTGATCCAGATGAGGTGACTATGAAGATCCGCGCGCTTCTCACCACGGTCCTCGCCCTGCTCGTCCTCGCGACGGTTACGCTCGCGTCGTCGGATACAGCGGGCGTGATCGATATCGGAGCGATCTATCCCACGAACGGCAGCCAAGGGCCGGGGGGGATCGACGAATGGCGCGGCGTTCAGCTCGCGGCGGAGCTTGCGAACTTCCGCGGTGGCGTCGACGGCAAGAAGATCAAGCTCGTCCTGTCGGAAGCGGATCACGCCGGCCAGGCGCCTGGTGCCGTGCGCGCGCTGCTCGCGAGGCACGTGCCTGCCATCCTCGGAAGTTACGGCAGCACGATCTCCTTGCCTGCGTCGCAGCTCGCGCAGAGCAACGGCGTCGTGTTCTGGGAAACAGGAGCGGTCGGCGGCTTCATGATGGATGCATCGCCGGGAGACAAGGTGTTCCGGTTCCCTCCGACCGGCGAGGTGCTCGGACACAACGCGGTCTCCTTCGCCGAGCAGCACCTGCTTCCGCTGCTTCATCGTGACGCATCGTCTCTACGGTTCGGCGTGACGTACGTCGACGACTCGTACGGTCGTTCCGTCGGACGCGGCTATCTCCATCAGATCGCGCAAGACGGCCTGAAGCTCGCGGGGTCCTTCCCGTACACGATCCAACCGGTGACCGATATGCGCGCGCTCGTCCATCGGATGGCCGCGGCACACATCGACGTCTTGTTCGTCTCCGCCTACATGCAAGACGCGGTCGCGATGCGACGGGAGATGGTGCGGCAACACCTGCGGCTCGTCACTGCGATCGGCTCGTCGTCGAGCTACTGCATGCTCGGCTTCGGTCAGACGCTCGGCGCGGACGCGGTCGGGCTCTTCGCGTCGGACAAACCCGACGGCGACGCGATCGATCCGTCCCGGCTCTCTGCCGACGCAGGTGAGACACTGCGCTGGGGCCGCGACACGTTCCGCGCGCGATACGGCGAGCCGATGACTGCGGCGGCGCTCACGGGCTTCGCGGGGGCGTGGTCGTTCTTCCGGTACGTCCTGCCGCGCGCGCACGGCATGTCGGCCGATGCCATCGCGCGCGCGGCGCGCGCGGCCGACGTTCCGACGGGCGCGCTACCGAACGGGAGCGGCCTCGCGTTCGGTCCGAACGAGACCTATAACGCGCGGGCCACCAGCGTGATCTGGGAGTGGACGAAACCGGGTGTACGGACGATCGTCTGGCCACAGACGTTCGCCAACGCGCGGCTCGTCGCGTTGACACCGCGATGAGCCGGCGCGTCAAGATCTTCGGCGTCCTCGCCGCGGCGACGTACATCCTCGTCGCGGTGGGAGGCGCGCGCGTCACGCAGTTCCCTCAGCGCACGCTCGCCGACGGGACGCAGACGGTCCCGCCGTACCGATGGGCCAGCCCGCCTCCCGACTTCGCCAAGGGCAACCAGCAGCCGTCGGGTGGCACCGGTCATCTCCTTTTCACCGCGAAGGGATCACAGCAGCAGACCGTGTCCACCACCGACGGGCAATTCCTCGCGGTATTCCCAGAAGGCGCATTCAAACGCCGCGCGAAGGAGAAGTTCATCGACGTGTCGATCGCGCCCCTCGACCCCGCCACGCTCGGCGATCCTCCGTCTGGGCAACCGTCGCTCAGCGGCGACGTCGGCGAGAAGATGCAGTACGACGGGAACGCCTACACGCTCACGGCAGTCTACGGCGCGACGAAGAAGCCGGCCGCGCTCGTTTCGAGATCATGTACCGGTGCACAGAAGAAGCTGTGTCCGCTCGTAGCGATCCGGTATGCGATCGCGGCGACGGCGGTGTACCGGCGCGCGAACGGGTCATGGGTTGCGCTCGACGACATCACGCCTTCTCCGGGCTCGCTGCAGCTGTTCGGCCCGACGGCGAACCTGGGAACGTTCGTCGCTACAGCCCCGGTCGGCGCGAAACCGCAAGCCGGCGGAAGTGGCTTCAGCGGCTACGCGATCGCGCTGATCGGCACCGGCGCGATCGCCGCAGGCCTCGGGGTGTCGAGAAGACCGCGCGTGCAACGCTGGTGGCGGCGGCTGCGAGGCAAGAAGGCGCCACCACCACCCCGCCGGAAGAAACGCTGAGGATGCTCAGAGAGACGCGCGCTCGCGCCAGAACTCGAGCAATGCGGGGTCGCCACCTGTGACGACCGGCGTCAGCCTTCCCCACACCATCAAGTAGAGGTCGCGCGCGGCCGCCTCGACGGTGCAGTCCGTCGTGCCGCCCTCGTGCGACCAGCGGTACCCGTCGTGCCCGAGCGTGATCGTCCATGCGGCGTCGCCGTCGATCGCGCGCCAGCCGATCGTCTCGCCTGCACCTTTCAGCTCTTCGACCCGCGGCGCGAAATAAACGGCGTGTGGTGCGTTGTCGAGGAACTCGTCGAC
>JBHELL010000010.1:0-5920 GCA_046263075.1 Actinomycetota bacterium
CGCCGCTCCTCCTGATCCCGCAATGGTTCTTGTCGTCACGCTCGATGCGCGCCTCCGCGCTCGTTCGCAAGCTCGCCGAGCGACATTCGATGCTCCTCTACGACCGCAGAGGCACCGGTGAGTCGGATAAGCCGGGGCCGCCGTACTCGCTCGGACGCGACTCCCGCGATCTCGGCGGACTGATCGAGGCTCTCGGGCTCGAGGAGGTCGTGCTGATCGGCCACGGCGTTCGCGGCTCGCAGGTCGCACTGTGGTACGCCGGTCACTTCCCCGACAAGGTTCGGGCGGCGGTGTGCATCGGCGGAACGCCTCGATGGAACGCCGGCCCGGAATGGCCGTACGGCCTCAGCGAGGAAGCGTGGGCTCGCGCGTTCGGCACTCTCGAAGCATCTGACGCCGAGCCGCCCGGCGCCTCGATCGCGATGAAGCAGGATTGGCAGGCGGCCGGGCGCGACGCGGCGCTCGACATCTTGCGACGGACGCGCGACGAAGACCTGCGGCCCATCCTGTCGAAGGTGACACCTCCGGTGCTCGTCGTCCACTTGCGGGGGGACACCCTCGTCCCGTTCGAAGCAGCGCAGTGGCTCGCAGAATCGGTTCCGCACGGGACGCTCGAAGTGTTCGACGCGCCTCGCGAGATCCCGATGCGCGCGCACGAAGAGCTCGCGCGACATATCGAGGAGTTCCTCGCCGGATAGCCATCCTCGCTGCCCGGTTTGTCGAGGAGACGACCGTAAGCTCTTGCCTCGATGCGCGCTCCCTTCCCCACGCGCGCGGCGGCGGTGCTGCTGCTGCTCGCTACGGCATGCACCCGCGCCGGCGCTGCCGTTCCCACGTCGTGCGCGCGCGCGCACGAGGCCCTGCGCGTCCCGATCTTGCTGTACCACCACGTCGGGCAGCCGGCCGGCAAGTACCCGGAACTCTACGTGGACCCCGATGTATTCATCGAGCAGATGGAAGCGATCGCACATTCCGGCGCGACGACACTCACGATGTCGGAGCTGGCTCAAGCGATGTGCACGCACCGCACGTTCGAGCATGGTGCGATCGCGATCACGTTCGACGACGGCGCCGTCGATCAGCAGGATGCGTTCGACGTCATGCAAGCCAACGGGATCCGCTCGACGTTCTATATCCCGACGAGCCGCATCGGCGCGAAGGATTCGCTGACTTGGGCTCAGCTCGGGTCGATGGCACAAAGTCGGTTGGTGGATATCGAAGATCACACGATGACGCATGCGGATCTGACGCGGATATCTTTGGACGACTCGCGCGCGGAGATCCGCGGCGCGCCAGCGGCATTGAGAGAGCACCTCGGGATCTCGGCTCGGCAATTCGCCTATCCGTACGGTCACATGGATGCGGCGATCGAGCAGCTCCTTCGGACTGCCGGCTTCGCGACTGCGGTCACGACGACGTACTCGTGGGACCATGAGTCTTCGGATGCGATGCGATGGGGGCGACTCGAAGTGCATTCGACGAACCTGCCCCGCGATCTCGCGACGCTCGCGCAGCAGAGCGGCCGGTGGATCCGCACGTAGCCGTATGCTCGCGCGGTGACGTTCGACCCTGACGTTTTCGGTTCCGACCGCGTGTACCCGGACGGTTCGTTCATGTTCCAGTGCCATCTGTTCGGGTACCGAGATCTCGCCTCGCGTCTGCAACCGGGCGTGCGCGTCTTGGACCTCGCGTGCGGGGATGGGTACGGCTCGGCGGTAGTCGCCGCGCGCGGATGCGAGACGGTCGGGCTCGATCTCGACGGCGCGCTGCTCGCGCAGAGCGCGGGCAAATACCGCGCCGCGCGTTTCGTGGCTGCGAGCGCCTTGCGGTTGCCCTTCGCAGAGAGCACGTTCGATGCCGTCGGTGCGCTGCAGGTCATCGAGCACCTGGTCGAGACGCAGGAGCTGCTCCGAGAGATCGCGCGCGTCTTGCGGCCGGGCGGGCTGCTGTATGTGACCACACCGAACATCGCGCAGCTCCCCGCGACCGCGTCGAAGGAGTTCAACCCACATCATCTGCGCGACTTCACGCCCGGCGAGCTCGAGACGGAGTTGCGCGCGGTATTCGGGGAGGTCCAGCTCTACGGGCAGATGCTCGACGAGTCGCTTCCGCGCGCCCGAAGCTTGCTCACCGCGGCCGAAGCCGAGTGGCGCGTGATCGATCGCGTCGCGGCGGTCGAGCGGCTCGTCCGCGGGCTGCCGGGACCGGTGAGGGTGCGGCTTCGAAAGGTGTTGCTCCGTCTGTCCGGGGTGCCGCGATGGCCGCTCCCTGAAGCCGAAGCAGCGCGCGGGGCCATCACGGCGGAGGATTTCCGAACCGCCGCACCGGCCGAGGCCAGCGGGAACACGATCGCGGTCGCGCGCAAGTCCTGAAGAGCCCCGCCGAGCCGGTGAAGGAGCGCGACGGGGTCGTGTCGAAGCTTGCGAGGACATCCAGGGGGTAGGGCAATGCTTCGACGTCTCGTTCCGTTGGTCCTGATCGCTTCGCTCGGCGTTGCAGCGACCGCGCGCGGCGACGTTCCGACGTTCGCCAACGCAGTGCGCGTCCCGGGTTCGAGCGGCACCACGGAGCCCCGCCTCGCCATCGCGCCGGACGGAACGAGGTGGATCGCGACGAGCGCGTCGGGTCGCTTGATCGTCCTGCGGTCGAGCGACGGCGCCACATGGACCACCGTGACCGCGCCGGCGCCGCAGAACGAGCCGTCGATCGACGTCGATATCGCGGTGACACCGACGGGTCGGGTCATCGTGACCGAGCTCGACCTCGCCGCGGTGTCTGCGCGCGTGTTCTACTCGGACGACAAAGGCGTCTCGTGGCTTCCCGCGGTCGTTCCGGGAGGCATCGATCAAGACCGTCAATGGCTCGCGGTCGGACCGAACGACTCGACGACTGGGCTTCCTCGCGTCTACTTCCTGTGGCACAACTTCGTGACAGGCGTCGCGGCCCACAACATGTTCGTCGCGACGTCGATCGACGGCGGAGCGACGTTCTTGCCGCCGGTTCCGATCACGCAGCCCGGCTCGCAAGCATGGCTCGATCTGCAATGCTCCGACTCGGGGGGCCCCGACGGGTTGCACGTGGACGCGAGCACCGGGCGGCTGTTCGTCTCGTGGAGCACGCGCTCCTCGGCGACCGCCGGCGGGTGCACAGCACAGCCTCTCGAGTTCAACATCGTCTTCCCGACGCGCATCTGGGCGGCGACGTCTCCCGATAACTCGCTCGGCTCGTGGAAGACGTCGCTCGCCGTCGACGGCTCGGCCGATGGAACGATCGTGCAAGAGCAGGGATCCGTGTCGACGATCGACGACGGCGGCAACATGTACGTCTTCTACGATCGCCCGGCCACTCCCGGCACGCTCGCCGGCGCTTCTCTGTCGTACACCTGGGCGTCTTCAGACCTGAGCGCCTGGTCGACGCCCGTCGACATCGTCGCGCCCGGCGGACCCGGCAACATGCATCCGCATCCGATCGCAGGCGCGCCCGGCAAGGTCGAGCTTGCATGGTACTCGGGAGAGGTGAACGGCTCGACGGTCGATTGGTACGTGAAGATCGCGCAGAGCTTCGACGCGTTGTCTGCGGCGCCTGCATGGACCATCTCGGACCCGCCGGGGTGCCTCATCCCGGGCTGCAGCGACCGCGCGCTTGCCTACGCGGGCTTCACCGCCGACGACATGCTCGGCCATTGCAGCGCCGACGGCGACCCAACAGGCGGCGTGCAAGACGGGTTGGTGTGCGGCCGCGCGACGGATGTGTGGGGCATCGCTCTCGATCCGCAGTGCAACTTCCTGGTCGCATGGGCGCAATCGAACCGCACCTTCGTCACCCGCCAAACCGGCGGACCGACCGTCTGCTGATCGTTCGCATGCCGTTCTTCCCGGCTCTACCATGAGCCCGATCTCACATCCGCGGAGGAGCCCATGAGCGCCATCGTCATCCCGCCCGAGCTTGCCGAGCTGCGTCAGTCGATCCGCGACTTCATCGTTCGCGATGTTCTCCCGGCCGAGCAGAAGTACGCGCAAGAGTTGCAAGAGAAGGGCTACATCGAGAACGCGGAAGAAGAGAAGCGGAAGATCCGGCGCAAGTCTGCCGAGATCGGCTTCTACTCGTTGCACATGCCGGAGGAGCTCGGCGGCGGTGGGCTCGGCTACTTCGGGCAAGTGCTCGCGCACGAAGAGGTGTACCGGCACGGCTCGTTCCTCGCCGCGCGCGGCGGCGTGTTGCCGTCGGTCGAAGGCCCGACGCCGATCTTCAAGGTCGCGTCCGACGATCTCAAGAAGCGGTACCTCGAGCCGTTGATGCGCGCGGAGAAAGAGATGTGCTTCGCGTTGACGGAGCCGGAGGCGGGTTCGGACGCGACCCAGATCCGCACTCGCGCCGAGCAGAAGAACGGAACGTGGATCCTCAGCGGTCGCAAGCACTTCATCACGCACGGCTCGGAGGCGGATTTCGCCGTCGTCTTTGCGGTCACCGACCCCGAGAAGCGCGCGCGCGGCGGGATCACGGCGTTCGTCGTCGAGAAGGGGTGGGCCGGGTTCGAAGTGACCCGGTCGCAGCGGACGGCATCCGCGGTCTACCTTCCCGCGGAGCTGACGTTCGACAGCGTCGAGGTTCCGTCGGAGAACGTGCTCGGCGAGATCGGACAAGGCTTCTATGCCGCCATGCAATGGATCAACGGCGGCCGTCTTCACATCGCGGCCTCGGCACTCGGGATCGCGCAGCACCTGTTCGACCGGATGCTCGACTACGCGAAGACGCGCGTGGCGTTCGGCAAGCCGATCGGTCAGAACCAATACGTGCAAGGCTACGTGGTCGACTCGTGGTGTGAGCTCGAGAGCGCGCGCGGCTTGGTGTATGAGATGGCGTCGCGGATCGACGACGGTGCCGACGGCAGACGTGAAGCCGCCGCCGCGAAGCTCGTCGCGACCGAGATGGTCGGCCGGGTCGCCGACCGCGCGATCCAGGTGTTCGGCGGGAACGGGTTCATGACCGAGATGGGTATCGAGCGGTTCTGGCGTGAGGTGCGCGCGCAGCGCCTCTACGAAGGAACGAGCGAGATCCTGCGCACGAACATCGCGAAGACGCTCGGGCTGTAGCGCTCGCGTGTTCGCGCCGCTCTGGCGCGTGCATGGCGCGTTCGGTATAGAAGCAACCGTGAAGGTCCGCGCGCTCGTCCCGCCGATCGCCGCCGCGGTCGTTCTTATCCTCAGCGTGGTCGCGTTCGCTGCGGACCCGAGAACCGTCGGCATCACGCTCACGCGGATCCAGCAAGGCTTCAACACTCCGGTGGCGATGGCATTCACACCCGACGGCCGTGTGCTCGTCGACGAGCAAGGTGGTGTCCTCAAGTACGTCACGCCCGACGGGGCGACCGTCGGCACGGTTATGAACATCTCCGCCAGGATCTCATCGAGCGGCGAACGCGGCCTGCTCGGCGTTGCCGTTCATCCGAAGTTCGCGTCGAATCACTACATCTATCTGTTCTTCACAGAACCGTCGACGGGAACGATTCGCGTATCGCGTTTCACGATGTCGGGTAACACCGCGTCTGCCTCGAGCGAGCTGATCATCATCCGGATCGCGCACCCGACATACTCGAACCACAACGGCGGCCAGCTGCAGTTCGGGAAGGACGGGTTCCTGTACATCGGCGTCGGCGACGGAGGTGGGTCGGGAGGTCCCGGCGGGAACGCGCAGAACCTCGGTTCGCTGCTGGGGAAGATCCTTCGGATCGACGTCGATCACTGGTGCGGCTCGACGCACTACTGCAGCCCGAGCACGAACCCGTTCGCGCACACCGCAGGCGCGCACCACGAGATCTGGCAGTGGGGGCTGCGGAACCCCTGGCGGTTCTCGTTCGATCGCGAGGCGGGACACCTGTTCATCGGCGACGTAGGCCAGGGCGCGCGCGAGGAGATCGACT
>JBHELL010000011.1:0-2889 GCA_046263075.1 Actinomycetota bacterium
ATTACACCGGATTACACCAGCGGCCGAGAGCCGGGCCTAAACGCCCTGGTTATCGACGTGCGCTGGAGTCGGGAAGGGGGGATTTGAACCCCCGGCCTCCACGTCCCGAACGTGGCGCGCTAACCAAGCTGCGCTACTTCCCGTAGCCATCGATTCTACAGGGCGCGCCGCGCGCGCCAACCGCTCAATATCCTGGCCTCGTGCCGGACCTCTCGATCCTCCTCGACGGCTTCCCCGGCGGCCACGGACCGCTCGGCCTTCTCTCCAGCGACGAGTTCACCGCCCCCGCCGCCGCGTTCGACCGCGCGCTGCACGTGCAAGGCAAAACGGTCGGGTTGATCCTCGATGCCGATCACGACTCCGCCGCGCAGAACGAAGCCCGCGCGCGCGCGCACTTCGGAAGGCTCGGCGCCGAAACACTCACGCTCGACATGCACACGAACGACGCGCTTCCCGACTACGACATCGCTTACGTCGCGGGCGGCTCGCCCAGCGATCTCTTGCGGTGTTTGCGCGACAGCGCTCGATGGCTCGACGTGAGAACACGATGGAAACACGGCAAAGCGTTGGCCGGCTCGAGCGCGGGCGCGATGGTCTTGTGCACGTACATGCTCACGCCGAAGCCCGGCGATCGGGTTCCGACGAAGTGGTCGGAAGGGCTCGGCCCGATAGCGACTGCCGCGTTGGCCGTGCACGCGCGCACTCGCCCTAAGGAGTGGCTCGACGAAGTCGCGCGCAATGCCCCGGTGCGGTTGCTCGCGATCGACGACGCGACCGGGATCGTTCTCGGTCCGGGAGATTCGGTGATTACCGCAGGTGAGGGCCGGGTATGGTTCGTCCCAAGGCCCAGCCGGGCCTAAAAGATGAGCCTGAGAAACGGAAAAGTTCTCCCTTTCGGAAGGATGTGCCCCGGTGTTACTATGCCGTCCCCTGGGTGGACGTGCGGGGTCCAGGTCTCGGGCGTTTTCGGGAGCGTCGAGAGGGGCCGGCATGAGTGAGCAACGGCTCGACTGTAATTGGTGCGGGAGCGCGCGTTCGATCGAGCACGGAATCTGCCAAGTGTGCTTGATGGAGTACCCGCTCGAAACGCGGATCATCCAGTTGCCGGTCGAGCGTACCGAGAAGCGCATCGCAGAGAAGAGATCCAAGATCGCATCCGCGCGCATCATCTCACTCGACGAAGATCAAGAATCGCTCGCGGAATAGCAAGGGATGCAAACCTGCGCCCGCTTCGGCGGGCGCGTTCTTTTTAGGGCGAAAGCCCGCGCGCGCCGAGCAACGGCACGATCATCTCCGCCTCGGTCAGGCTCCCGTGCGCAGATCGCAAGCGGACCTCTTCGGGGAACGCCGGGTCGATGAACCCAACCGGCGCGCGCGCGGCGAGCACGACGTCGCCGAGCCGCGCAGCCACCTCCGGCCGCGGCGCCTTCGGGCCGAGCAACCGGGACTCGATCAACTCGTCACGTGAAAACACCCACGCAGCATCGCCGAGCTGCTCACGGCACGCAGCCAGAAGCGATGCCGGGTCGTCCGAGTACAAGAACCGGAACCTCGCCTCGCCCGATTGCTCGCGCACGCGCGCGAGCACGTCGCCGGGTAGCTGCATCCACGATCCGACCGGCAGATCCACTTGCCCGTGGTCGGCGGTGACGATCAACGCCGCATCGGCGGGCAACACAGCCATCATCTCGCCGACGAGCCGGTCCGCGAACGCGAGCTCGGCCTCGTAGAACCCGTCGTTCAGCCCGCGCACGTGCGCGAGATGATCGACGCCGTCGTAATAGGCGTACACGAACCGTTCGCCGTCGCGTACGAGCCTTCGAACGCGCTCGACGAGCGTCGAGGTCGTGTACCACCCGAAGTAGCGCGCGCCGCGAAGATGCGCCACCGTGAAACCGGAGCGCTGATACGACGAACGCGTCACGATCGGAACCGGTGTTCCGAGGAACGGTTTCACCGTCTGGAGCTTCTCCGGATCCGGCGCATCACCGCCGAACGCGAGCCACTTCAGCACGTGAAGACTCACGTCGCCGACGAGCATGCGCAGCGCGACGATCCCGTGCTCGGCGGACGGCGCACCGGTCGTGATCGACGTGAGAACGGTCGCGGTCGTCGACGGAACGACCGTCGTGATAGAGCCGCCTTCCATGGACGAAAGCACCGGCGGACGACGCTTGCGCAGCTCGCTCCATCCGAGGCCGTCGAGCACGAGCAACACGATCTGCGACGCATCGCGCGCAGGCGCAGGCAGCCAGGACCGGCTCGACGAGCCGAGGATCGCCGGCACGATGTTCGACACGCATGCGCCTGCGTAGTCGGGAGCGGTGGGATTCACGGCAGGTCGATCGCGACCGGCAATGCGCTCTGCGCCCATTCGTCGAGCCCATCCTCCTCGTGCGCGTACTTGCGGGGTACGAGCGTCCGCGCGCGCGCAGCCTCATCGGCATCTTCGACGACGCGCGCCGACGCCTCGAACGTTTCGTCGCCGAGCCGCACGCGCACGCGGGGCCCCGCACGCAAGTTCCGCACGGTATCCGCGCGCTCGCCGCCGCCCATCAACAGGTACAGCGTCCGGTCGTGCGCCGCGTACCAGATCTCGATCGTGTGCGGCTTGCCAGTTCGCCGTCCCGTCGTCGTGACGTAACAGAACCGCTCGCCGTCGAGCTCACGCATCGCGCGCCACCAGCTCGAGCACGCACGCTTCCGGCCGGCACGCGAACCGGTACGGCGCGTACATCGACGTACCGAGCCCTCCGCACACGTGAAGCCACGACGATCCCACGCGATGCAGCCCGCGCGCCATCCGTCGCGGCAACGCGCAGTTCGTGACGATGGCACCGGCGAACGGGATGCATACCTGGCCGCCGTGCGTGCGTCCGGCCACGATCA
>JBHELL010000012.1:0-3883 GCA_046263075.1 Actinomycetota bacterium
CTTGTCGGCACCGATCAGGAAGTACGAGCGCGCTTTGACGCGCGCGAAGTTCTTGTATCGCAGGAGTAAGTGCTCGAGCGCCGTGTCGTCACCGGCTCGGGCTCGCAGTACTAGCTCATCGTCGGTCGCGTCTAACAGGCCGTCGTGAACCCTAAGCGCTTCGAGTTCTTGTGCCATTCACTCCCCCGCCGCTAGGGAAGAAGCCCCATCGAAAATGTGATCTGTCTCATCGAGCGCCCAGCGGCGAGGATATAGTCCCTTGTAACTACGGGTCAACGGGTCGTCGCTAGTCAAAAGTGTCCACCCGGCAAGACTCCGCGAAAAGAAATCGGACAAACCGGAACCCCCTCGTTCATCGGTTCTTCGCCACTTCGTAGAGGCAGATCGCGCCGGCGACGGAAGCGTTCAATGATGCGACCTTTCCGCGCGTCGGTATGCGCACCACTGCGTCCGATCTCTTTCGGATCAGCGATGAAACACCTGTTCCTTCTGCACCCACGACCACCAGAACAGGTTCGGAGATCAAAGGACACGCTTCGATCGTCCCTTTTGCGTCCGCGGCGAGTGAAAGTATCCATATGCCCTCGTCTTTACAGTCCGCGAGCGCGCGTTCGAGGTTCGATACCACGTCGATGACGAGATGCTCGATCGCACCGGCCGATGCTTTGGCAGTGACATGCGACAACGGAGCGGACCGTCGCTTTGGGAGAAGCACAGCGTCCACTCCGAACACCTCGGCGCTTCGGATGAGCGCTCCCGCATTCTGGGGATCCTCGATGCCGTCGAGCGCCAGCAACAACGGCACCTTGCCCGCCTTGCGCGCGCGCTCGAGCCCTTCGCGCCACGACCGCGTCCGGTACGGCGTCGTCTCCGCAAGCACCCCTTGATGGACCGCATCGCCTGCTCGCTCGTCCATCAGCCGTCTGGGGACTCGCTCGACCCTCACCCCGGCCGCGTGCGCGAGGTCGAGGATCTCCGCGAGGACGCCCTTCGATTGGGCGCCATCGGCGACGAGGAGCCGCTTGATGGGCCTGCCCGCCCGAAGCGCCTCTCGGACCGGCTGACGCCCGGTCAGGAGCTCCACGGGTTCGCGAGGTACCACCGCGCGCCGCCGGGACGATCCTCGACGACAACCCCTGCCGCGGACAGCGAATCTCTGATCGCATCGGCGCGCGCGAACTCCTTGCTTGCGCGCGCCTCCCCGCGAAGCGCAAGGAGTACCTCGACGAGCGGACGGACGCGCGCTTCCCTCTCCGCCCCCGACCATTGCTCGACGGGATCGAGCCCAAGGACGCCCGACGCCGCTTCGAACGTCCCGAGCATGCGCGCAAGCGCACCGGTGTCGCCGGATCCCGACTCGACTTTGTCCACCAGCGGGTTCGCTTCGTTCAACAGCTCGTGCATCACGGCGAAGGCTTCGGGCGTGTGGAAGTCGTCTGAGAGACTCGACATGAAGCGCGCCATCCACGTGGCATCGACCGGCCGCGCGATGTCGCCGCACGCCGCCGCCGCGTTGCGGCCGAACGTCGCGAACCGCTCCCACACCGCCCGTGCTTCCTCGAGGACGTCGGCCGACATGTCGAGCGGCGATCGGTAATGCACGCTCGCGAGCAGCGTCCGCAACACAGGCGGCGGGAAATCCCGCATGACGTCGCCGAGCAACATGTAGTTCTTCAGCGACTTCGACATCTTCTCCTGGTTGATCGTGACGAACCCGTTGTGCAACCAGTAGCGCGCGAGCGTCTTGTGCGTGATGGCTTCGGACTGCGCGCACTCGTTCTCGTGGTGCGGGAAGATCAGGTCTTGGCCGCCGCCGTGGATGTCGAACGTCTCGCCGAGATACTTCATCGACATCGCAGAGCATTCGATGTGCCAGCCCGGTCGTCCGGCGCCCCACGGAGCCGGCCAGGACACCTCCCACGCCTTCGCGCCCTTCCAGAGCGCGAAATCCATCGGGTTCTTCTTCCGCGGATCGGGCTCGACGCGTTCGCCTGCGCGCATGTCGTCGAGCGACCGGTTCGACAACGACCCGTACCCATCGAAACGCTCCACCGAGAAATAGACGTCGCCGTCGTCGAGCGCGTAGGCCAACCCAGCGTCGATCAACCGCCGGATCAGATCGATCATCTCGCTGATGTGGCCGGTAGCGCGCGGCCGGATCGAGGGCGGAAGCACGCCGAGCGCGCGCATCCCGTCTTCGTACGACTGCGTGTACTTCTCCGCCACCTCCCACGGTGACACGCCTTCCTCGGCAGCGCGGTGGATGATCTTGTCGTCGACGTCGGTGATGTTCTGCACGTAGGTGACCTTGAAGTCGAGCGCCGTCAACGTGCGGCGGATGATGTCGAACGCGACGGCGGCGCGCGCATGCCCGAGGTGCGGGTGGTCGTACACGGTTGGGCCACAGACGTAGAGCGACGCGCGACCGGGAACCAGCGGTTCGAACGGTACCTTGCGTCGCGTCCGCGTGTTGTAGACGACGAGCGGCATGACCGCCGGAGTCTACCGGGGGGTCACGCGGACGACTGCGGTGGCCGCAGCGCCTTCCTCGCGGCCGATCGACCCGACCCGGTCGGTCGTCGTGGCCTTGACGCTCACGCGCTCCACGTCGATCCCCAGCGCGTCGGCGAGCCTCTTGCGCATCTCATCGCGGTACGGAGCGATCGCCGGCCGTTCCATCACAACGGTCGCGTCGACGGACGCGATCACCAACCCGGCGTCGGCCAGCATCGAAGACGCCGCGCGAAGGAACTCTGCACTCGGCGCTCCTTCCCATCTCTGGTCGCTCGAGGGGAAGTGCTCCCCGATGTCGCCGAGAGCCGCTGCACCGAGGAGCGCATCGACGATCGCATGCGACAGCACGTCGGCGTCGGAGTGACCCGCAAGGCCGCGCGCGCCCGGGATCGTGACGCAGCCGAGAACGAGCGCGCGCCCGTCCGTGAACGCGTGCGCGTCGTACCCGATGCCGCTGCGGCCGTGCGGCTCGGACAGAAGCGCTTCCGCGACGGCGATATCTTCTTTGGTCGTCACTTTGATGTTGTGCTCGTCGCCGGGAACGATCGCGATCGTTCCGCCGTACCGCTCGACGAGCTGCGCGTCGTCGGTCGCTTCGAACCCTTCCGCCGCTGCGCGCTCGTGCGCGCGCCGCAGGGCGTCGAGCCGGAATGCTTGTGGCGTCTGCGCGCGCAAGAGGCCCTCGCGCGCGACGGTCGTTCCATCTGCGCGCTTCAACGTGTCGGCGACCGGCACCGCACAGATCACCGCGTCGGCGTCCGCCAGCGCCGCGAGGACGCACTCGATCAGCTGCGTTGTCACGCACGGGCGCGCCGCGTCGTGGACGACGACCGCATCGAACCCGGACACTCGATCGAGCGACCGGCGCACCGATTCTTGGCGCGTGGCGCCGCCGTCGACGACCATCGCGTCGATCCGGGCGCGCGCCGCGTCGGGAGGCAACACGACGACGAGGTCGTCTCCGAACACCGACCGCATCGCGCCGAGCGACCAGTCGAGCATGGGCTTTCCGGCGACGCGGGCGAATGCTTTCGGGACATCCATACCGAGTCGCTCACCACGTCCGGCGGCGACGATGACTCCGGCCGCTCTCATGCCCCCTGGGCGATACGGGCGAACAGCAGCCGGCCACCTCGCGTCGGCACAGCGCGCGCGATCGTGGCGTCCACGGTTCGGCCGACGAGTGTTTCTGCGTCTTCCACGACCACGAGCGTACCGTCTTCGAGATAGCCGACGGCTTGTCCGGGTTCGGTGCCGGTGCGAAGGAGCTCCAGGTGCACGCGTTCACCGGGCAGAACCGACGGACGCAACGCGGCCGCGATCTGACGCAGCAGCATGACCTCGATGCCCTGCAACTCCGCGACGCGCC
>JBHELL010000013.1:0-5106 GCA_046263075.1 Actinomycetota bacterium
GCGCCTTCTTGATCGCGCTGTCCGTGCTGGTCTTCCTCTATAACGTCGTCGTCTCGAAGCGCGCGCGCGTCGTGGCCGGCGACGATCCCTGGGACGGGCGCACGCTCGAGTGGACGACGTCCTCGCCGCCGCCCGAGTACAACTTCGCAGAGATCCCGGTCGTTCACTCTCTCGACGATTTCTGGCACAAGAAATACGTCGAGGACCGGTCGGGGCAGCTCGTCCTCGTCCCTTCGGGCGCACAAGACGTTCCCCCCTCCGACCCTGCGGGAGAAGATCCCGACATCCGGACGAGCCCTCAGACCCCGGCGCCGATCATCCACGAGACGGGCGAGCACGCCGCTCGGCCCGAACACAGCGCCGAGCACGGCATCCACATGCCGTCCCCGTCGTACATGCCCGTCCTCGCGGCGATAGGGATGCCGATCATCGGTTACGGGCTCATCTACGGCGTGTACATCTCGATCATCGGCGCGGTTTTGACGCTCACCGGCTTGTTCGGCTGGGTGCACGAACCCGCAACGGAATAGGCGGACGAAGATGGTTCAGGAAGCCCAAGCGGTCCACGCAGCACATCACACGAGCACGGGCATCGACAACACGAAGCTCGCGATGTGGACGTTCCTCGGCTCGGAATGCCTGCTGTTCGGCGCGCTGATCTCGGTCTTCCTTCTCTACCGCCACACGGTGCAGGCGGGGCCCCCGCCGCACGAGGTCTACGACATCCCTTTCACGTCGGTATCGTCGTTCGTCCTGTTGATGAGCTCGCTCACGATGGTGCTCGCACTCGCGGCTCTGCAACGGGGTGATCATCACCGGACGCGTACCTGGATCCTCGCGACGGCGTTCCTCGGGATGGTGTTCATCTCGGGGCAGGTGTTCGAGTTCACCATCTTCGCCAAGGAAGGTTTCACCGTCCGGTCCTCGAGCGCGGGGTCGGCATTCTTCGTGTTGACGAGCTTCCACGGCGCGCACGTCACGATCGGCATCATCATGCTGCTCACGCTGTACAGCATGTCGATCCGCGGACACCTTCCACAGAGCAAAGCGTCGGCCGTCGAATACGTCGGGCTGTACTGGCACTTCGTCGACATCGTCTGGATCGTGATCTTCACGCTCGTCTACCTGATCCCGGCGCCGGCCAAATAAGGAGATCGATGGAAACCCATCGCGAGATCGAGACGACACACCTCGAGCACGAGCATCCGAAGGAGCGCGTGTACGTCAAGGTCGCGATCGTCCTCGGAATCATCACCGCCGTGGAGATCTGGCTCTCCTATACGCACTACCCGAACTGGATCAAGGTGGTCGCGCTACTCGTGCTGTCGATCGCGAAGTTCAGCGCCGTCGTCGGTTACTTCATGCACTTGAAGTTCGATAACCCGACGCTGCGCAAGCCCTTCCTCGGCGGGCTGTTCCTCGCGCTGTCGGTCTACACCGCCGTGCTGCTGATGTTTACCCTGAAGGCGTAACGACATGTGGCAGTGGCGCCCGCACGCTCATCCTGAGGTGGTCGTGCTGTGCGCTGCGATGTGGTTCATCTACGACCACGCGATCCGTGTGCACCGCGCGCGCACTGGGGAGGTCGCGACCGGCGCGCAGCGGCGCCGCTGGACGCTCGGCACGCTGGCGATCTTGGTCGCGGCATCCTGGCCGATCCACGACCTCGCCGAACGGTCGCTCTACAGCGTCCACATGATCCAGCACATGCTGATCACGATCGTCGCGCCTCCGCTGCTGATCACCGGGGCGCCCGCATGGATGGCGCGCGCGCTGCTCCCGCCGCGGGTGATGCGCGCGTGGCGTGTCGTCACCAAGCCTTCGGTCGCGCTCGTGCAGTTCAACATCATCTTGGTCTTCTCGCACTGGCCGATGATCGTGAACGCGAGCGTTCACTCCGAGCTCCTGCACTTCTCGCTGCACCTGCTGCTGTTCGCGTCGGCCCTGGTCCTTTGGTGGCCGGTGTTCTCCCCGCTGGTCGAGCTGCCCCGGCTCCCGTATCCGAAGACGATGCTGTACCTGTTCCTGCAGTCGATAGTTCCGACCGTCCCCGCCTCGTTCCTGACATTCGGCGACCACCCACTCTATAAGGCGTACATCGCGATGCCGAAGGCGTGGGGCATCAGCGCGCTCACCGACCAGCGCACGGCCGGCTTGATCATGAAGATCGGCGGCGGCTTCATCATCTGGGGCATCATCGCGTGGGCGTTCTTCATGTGGTTCCGGCTCGAACGTGACGGTGGGCTCGACGCGCTCGGATGGCGAGACGTCGAACATTCCTTGAGCAAAGTGGAGTTGAAACGATGAGCGAGTTCCGTAAGAGGATCGTCGACCCCATCACACCACTCCTCGTGATCGTGGTGTTCATCGGCGTTCTCGTGTTCAGTGTCAGCCGGATCCTGCTCGCCGTCCCGAAGTCGGGATCGGTGATCGTGGCGCTCCTGCTCGCGGTCGACGTCATGTTCGTGGCGGCGATATTCGCGGCGGCTCGGCGCGTGAAAGCCGTGCAGCGCGGTTTGCTGATCTTGCTCGGGCTCGGTCTGGTCGGCGGCGGCATCGCGAGCGGTGCAACCTTCGGCGTGCGTCCCGTCGAAGAGCACGCGACGGGGTTGCCGGTCACGGTCAAGAACATCAAGTTCGACGCGAAGACGATCACGTTGCCCGCGGGCCGGGAGAACAGCATCCTGTTCGTCAACGACGACGCGGGGACGCCGCACAACTTCGCGATCTCGACCGACAAGGAGCACACCAAGCCGTTGTTCGACCCGGAGCCATTCCTCACCGGGGTTGCGAAGACGACCTACAAGGTGCCGGCCCTGCAAGCGGGCGCTTACTACTTCTTCTGCGCGGTTCACCCGACGCTGATGTTCGGGACCCTCACGGTCGCCCAAGGCGCGACCGCCGGCACGTCCTAGAACTCTCCGAGCAGCGCCGTCGCGCAGAGTACGCTTCGGCTCCGTGGAGCCGGCGATCCAGACGCACAACTTGGTGCGAGTCTTCCACGCGCGGCGCATGCGCGGGGTGCCCGACCGCGCGCCGCTCGTGGCACTGGACGGCGTCACGCTCGATGTCGAGTTCGGATCACTCTTCGGCCTCCTCGGGCCGAACGGCGCGGGCAAGACCACGCTCATCAAGGTCCTGACGACGCTGCTCCTGCCGACGTCCGGCAGCGCGCGCGTCGGCGGGTTCGACGTCGAGCGCGAGGCGCACGACATCCGCGAGCGGATCGCCGTCGTGTCCGGCGGCGAGACGAGCGGATACGGGCTCCTCACCGTCCGCGAGCAGCTCTGGATGTTCGGTCGCTTCTACGGCATCCCGTCGCGCGTCGCGAAGCGTCGCGTCGACGAGCTGCTGGAGCTGGTCGGGCTCGCCGACGCGAAGCACCGTAAGGTCGGCAACCTCTCGACCGGGATGCGGCAGAAGCTCAATCTCGCGCGCGGTTTCCTCGCGGATCCGTGGATCTTGTTCCTCGACGAGCCGACGGTGGGCCTGGACGTCGCAGCGGCGCGCGATATCCGCTCGGCGATCGACGACTGGATCCATGCCAAGCCGGGACGGACCATCCTGCTGACGACGCACTATCTCCATGAGGCCGACGAGCTCTGCGACCGCGTCGCGATCATCCACCGCGGCACGATCTTGGCCGACGACACCCCTGAAGCGATGCGGAAGCGCGCGGCGGGAGGCAGCGCGTTCGTGCTGACGACGGACGCAGGGAGCGCGCCCCGGCTCGACGACATCGCTGGGGTCCGTCGAGCCGACGCGCGCACCCTGAACGGCCACATCGAGCTGCATCTGCAGCTCGACAGCGATCGTGCGATCAGCGACGTGATCCGCGCGCTCGCCGATCAGCACCGGCCCGTGTTGACGCTTGCGAAGCTCGAGCCGAGCCTCGAAGACGTGTTCATCGACATCGTCGGCCGCCGCATCGAGGACGCGGACGAATGACAGCATCGGTACTGACCGAAGACGTCCCGCGCGCGCGCGGGATCGTGCGCGTGTTGCGCGCGACGCACGGACGCATGTACCCGCGCATCGTCGGCAGCATCCGAGAGCCGACGTGGCTGTTCTACGAGACGCTGCTTCCGCTCCTCGGGACGATCGCGTTCGTGTACGTCTACAAGGCGATCGGCGCCGCGCCGCGCTTCCTCGGCTACGTCGTCATGGGCGGCGCCGCGGCGGCAGTGTGGGGCAACGTGATGTGGAACATGGCGTCGCAGCTGTGGTGGGAGAAGAAAGACGGGAATCTGGAGATCTACCTCACCGCGCCGTGCGGCTTGCCGCCGATCTTGCTCGGGATGTCGATCGGCGGGATCTTCTCGTCGCTGATCCGCGGAACCGCGGTGGTCGTCATCGGATCGGTGATCTTCCACGTCCCGTACGCGCTCACGCATCTGTGGCTCTTCCTCCTCGTCTTCGTCGTTGCGCTCGTCGCGCTGTACGGGCTCGGCGTGATGCTGTCGAGCCTCTTCCTGTTATGGGGACGCGAGTCGTGGCACACGGCCAACCTCTTCATGGAGCCGGTTTTCCTCGTGACCGGGTTCTATTTCCCCGTCAGCGTGCTCGGGTTCTGGACCGGCGTCGCCGCGTCGATCATCCCGCTCACGTTCGCGCTCGACGCGCTGCGCCAGCTGCTGTACCCCGACGTGCACCCCGCGCTGCTATCTGTGCGGGTCGAGCTCGCTTGCCTCGTGGCGCTCGCGACGATCTTCTTCTTCGCTTCGCGGTACGCGCTGCGCAAGATGGAATGGCTCGCACGTCGAGCCGGGAAGCTGAGCGAGCGTCTATGAGCGTCGCGCGCCGCACGGCATCGACGCTCGGCACCGCGTTCTGGCTCGGCTGGAAGGTCGAGTCGAACTGGACCGATCCGTTGCTCTACGTCGGCTACGCGATCATCCGCCCCGTCGCCGGGTCGCTGATCCTGGTTTTCATGTTCGTAGCAGTCACCCACCACACAGCAGGACCGCTGCTACCGTTCCTTGTCGTCGGCACGGCGTTCTGGCCGTTCGTGCTGGCCGGCGTCCGCGGCATGGTGAACGGCATGCTCGAGGACCGCGAGCAGTTCCAAACACTGCGCGCGCTGTACACGTCGCCCATCTCCTACCG
>JBHELL010000014.1:0-2713 GCA_046263075.1 Actinomycetota bacterium
GCTCTGGATCGTGCTCGATCCCGGCTTGCGGATTCAGGTGGACGAGGGTGTCGTCGAGCCTGCCGTCGGCGCTGAGATCGTCATCATGCGCGGCCAGAAGCACCGTTTGTCGTCGACCGGCCCTCGCGGCCGCGTGCTCGAGGTGGCATTCGGCTACTTCGATGAGGACGATATCGAGCGCTTCGACGACGCCTACGGGCGCGGCTGAGGCTCGACGGCGCTGCGTACAATCCACGCATGTCGTGGGGATGCGCCGAGTGCGGAGGCCAGAATCCGGTGGATACCCGGTTCTGCGGGTATTGCGGCCGCCCGCGTGCCGACGCACTCGGATCGGGGCCCGGCGACGAACGACGCATCGTTACCGCGCTGTTCGCCGACATATCCGGGTTCACGTCCCTCGCGGACGGGTTAGATGCCGAAGAAGTCCACGCGATCATCGGCCCGGTGATCACGCGGCTTGCGGACATCGCGGAGCGCTACGGCGGGACGATAGCGAAGTACGCCGGCGACGCGTTGCTCGTCTTCTTCGGTGCGCCGACCGCCTACGAAGACCACGCCGTTCGCGCACTGCTCGTGGCGAAAGAGATGCACGAAGATCTCGAGCATTCGCTCCCGGCACTCCCCCGCGACGTTCCCCCGCTCAAGCTGCACATCGGGGTCAACACCGGTGAAGTGGTGTCCGGCATGTTCGGCGGTCGTGCCACGGCCGACTATTCGGTTCTCGGCGATGCGGTGAACATCGCGCAACGGCTCGAGGCTGCGGCGCCACCCGGGGCGACGTATGTCGGCTCGACGACGGAGCTCCTGGCTCGTCACCGCTTCCACTTCGAATCCGTCGGCGCATTGGACCTTAAAGGCAAAGCGAAGCCGCTCCCCGCGTGGCGTGTTGTGCGCGAGCGGCGGTCGAGCCCCGATGCGAGCGCGCCGCGCGCGTTCGGCTCGACGGGCTTCCTCGTCGGTCGGGACGAGGAGGTTGAGGAGGCGCTGCGCGCGCTGCAACAGCTCGACGCCGGACACGGCGCATTGCTTTCGATCACCGGCGAAACCGGATCGGGGAAGTCGTCGCTGTTGCAGACCATCCGCGACCGCGCGCTCGGCAACGACGGCGTTTGGCTGGAGACGAGATGCATCTCCTACGGCGCGAGTCTCGCGTATTGGCCGTTCGCGAACCTGCTGCGGCGTGCGTTCAAGATCCCCGCCGAGCGACCCGCACAAGAATGCGCAGACGTACTGGCGCTCGGGTTGCGCCAGGTCGGTGTCCCCGAGACGCTTTCCTTCTTCGCGCCGCTCCTCGGTTTTTCCGTCGAAGGGACGCCCGACGATCCGGTGACATACCAACGAGGGCTGCATAAGGCGTTCAACGACTGGTTCGTTGCGATCGCATCGCTCGAGTCTGTTGTCGTCGCGATCGAGGATCTGCAATGGGCGGATGAGCGAACGATCGCGCTCGCGACGGAACTCGCGCGCCTCGGCGCGCGCCATCCGATCGCCTTCGTGCTCACGTCGCGCCCAGAAGGCGCAACGGTCATCGAGGGGTTGTCGACGGCGACGCAACTTCCGCACACGGCCTTTGCATTGGCACCGCTGGAGATCGGCGCGTTGACGGAGCTCGTATCGAATGCGCTCGACGGCGCGCCGCCCGTCGGACTCGTCCAAGCGATCCACGACCGCACCAACGGCAACCCATTCTTCTCCGAAGAGATCCTGCGATCGCTGCTCGACGCCGGCTTGCTCGTCGCGTCGGATGGGCGGTGGCGCCTTGAACCCGGATGGGACGCCGAGGCAGTGCCGCCGACGATCGAAGGAGTCCTGGCAGCGCGCATCGACCTGCTGCCACCGCAGATAGCGCACATCCTGCTCATCGCCTCGGTGATCGGCCGGCAGGTGTTACTGCCTCTGTTGCGAGCGATCTCGCCTGCCGATTCCGATCTGAGTGCAGCGATCGACCTGCTCGTGCAGAACGGGTTCCTCGATCGCGCGGCAGGGACGACTGAGGAAACGGTGTTCTTCCACCATGCGCTCGTGCAGGAGGTGGCGTATGCGCGGCTGCTGCGCAAACACCGTCAGGAGTTGCACTTACAGGTCGCCGAAGCCGGTGAGCGCTTGTACGGGTCGGGTGACGACACCATCGATCTACTGGCTCGTAACCTCTACCTCGGCGGCGCAGAAGCGCGCGGAGTCGATTATCTCGTTCGCGCCGGGGAGCGCGCGCGCAAGCTCTTCGCCAACGAAGCGGCCATCGTCCACTTCTCGCGGGCGCGCGAGGTTGCACCGTCGAGTCCCGCAACCGCGCAGCGCATGCCAGAGATCGCTCTCGCGCTCGCCGATCTGCACGAGCTGTGCGGACGATACGACGACGCGCTCGACCTTTACGAAGAGGTTCGCGATCAAACCGACGACCTGCGCGCGTGGCGCGGCGTTGCCTCGACGCTGCGCAAGCGCGGGCAGTATGCGCAGGCGCTCGACGAGCTGGACAAGGCCGCGAACGACGGATGGACGCAAGACCTGCTGCTAGAACGCGCGTGGATCCTCGCGGTGGAGGGCCGTTTCGCAGAGTGCGTCGAGACTTCGCAGCAAGGGTTGGCGCTCTCGAACGATCGGAGCTCGACGACGGCGAGCTTGTACGTGCAGCTATCCCGAGCGGAGCAGGCGCTCGGGCTCTTCGAGGACGCGGTGAACCATGCGACCGAGGCGCATACGATCTTCAAAGAGC
>JBHELL010000015.1:0-3194 GCA_046263075.1 Actinomycetota bacterium
AGCAGATCTACACGCTCGACCTCGGCGCCCTGGTGGCGGGTTCCCGCTACCGCGGTGACTTCGAGGAGCGGCTCAAGAAGGTTCTGAAGGAGATCCGCACGCGCGGCGACATCGTCCTGTTCATCGACGAGCTGCACACGCTGGTCGGCGCCGGCGCTGCGGAAGGCGCGATCGATGCGGCGAGCATCCTGAAGCCGATGCTCGCGCGCGGCGAGCTGCAGACGATCGGTGCGACGACGCTCGACGAGTACCGAAAGCACCTCGAGAAGGATGCGGCGTTGGAACGCCGCTTCCAGCCGATCAAGGTGCAAGAGCCGTCCGTCGCGGACACGATCGAGATCCTGAAGGGGTTGCGCGACCGCTACGAAGCTCACCACCGGATCAGGATCACCGACGAAGCGCTGGTCGCATCGGCGAACTTGGCCGACCGCTATATCAGCGACCGATTCCTTCCGGACAAGGCCATCGACCTCATCGACGAGGCCGGGAGCCGGATGCGGATCATGTCGATGACGGTTCCGCCGGATCTGCGGGAGTTCGACGACAAGCTTTCGCGCGTTCGTCGCGAGAAGGACGCAGCCGTTCAGGAAGGTGACTTCGAACGGGGTGCCGAGCTTCGTCGCGAGGAGACGAACCTGCGCGAGGAGCGCGAGACGCGCGAGAAAGAGTGGAAGCGCGGCGAGGTCGACACGCGGCCGGAGATCGGTGAGGAGCAGATCGCGGAGGTGCTCGCGCTCTGGACCGGCATCCCCGTGTACAAGCTGACCGAAGAGGAGACGCAGAAGCTGCTCCGCATGGAAGACGAGCTCCACAAACGGATCATCAGCCAGAACAAGGCGATCCGGGCGGTCTCTCAAGCGATCCGGCGTACGCGCGCAGGATTGAAGGATCCGAAGCGCCCGTCGGGATCGTTCATCTTCCTCGGGCCGTCAGGCGTCGGGAAGACGGAGCTGTCGAAGACCCTCGCCGAGTTCCTGTTCGGCGACGAGCAGGCGCTGATCCAGCTCGACATGTCCGAGTACATGGAGAAGCACACGGTTTCGCGCCTCATCGGTTCGCCGCCGGGATACGTCGGGTACGAAGAGGGTGGGCAGCTGACCGAGCAGGTCCGTCGCCGTCCGTTCTCGGTGGTGCTATTCGACGAGATCGAGAAGGCGCACCCCGACGTGTTCAACACGTTGCTGCAGATCCTCGAAGACGGGCGCCTGACCGATTCGCAGGGGCGCACGGTGGACTTCAAGAACACCGTGATCATCATGACGTCGAACCTCGGAACGCGCGATCTCGAGAAGAAGGGTCTCGGGTTCTCGTCGAAACCGCACGACGTCATGGACTACCAGCGGATGCAGGAGAAGGTGCACGAGGAGCTGAAGCGGTCGTTCCGTCCGGAGTTCATCAACCGTATCGACGAGATCATCGTCTTCGCGCCGCTGACGCGGGACGACGTCAAGCACATCGTCGACCTGATGATGAAGCGGATCCAGGATCAGCTGCGGTCGAAGGACATCGAGATCGTGCTGACGGAGGCCGCCAAGAACGTTCTGGCGGAGAAGGGTTACGACCCCACGCTCGGCGCGCGCCCGCTGCGTCGGACGATCCAGCGGATGATCGAAGACCCGTTGTCGGAGAAGCTGCTGTACAAGGAGTTCTCGGCTGCGTCGACGATCATCGCCGACGCGAACGCCGAAGGCGAGGTCGTGTTCGAGGTTGCCCCGAAGGCACCCGACGCGCCGCCGCTCGAGCCGGCAAGCGCCGGCAACTGAGCGAACATCTGAAGAAGCCGGACCGATCGGTCCGGCTTCTTTGCTGAACGGCGGTACTCCTTCGCGGGCGGCTCGTCAACGTTGCACGGGTGACCGCGCGCGGACACCATGAGGGTATGGCGCGCGCGCGCGTGGAGATCGGCAAGATCCACAGGCGTGTGCTCGGCTGGTTCGACGAGCACGGGAGGTCGTTCCCGTGGCGCGCGCATCGCGATCCGTACCAGACGCTGGTCGCCGAACTCATGTTGCAACAGACACAAACCGCGCGCGTCGCTCCGGTCTACGTCGAGTTCTTGAAGCGGTTCCCGACCGTCGAGCGGCTGGCGCGCGCCCCGGCCATGGAGGTCATCCAGGCGTGGAAAGGGCTCGGCTACAACCGGCGAGCCGTCGACTTGCAGCGAGCGGCCCAGACGATCCTGCACGAGTACGGCGGTGAGGTCCCGGACGATCCCGGGCGGCTGCGCAAGCTGCCGGGCGTCGGCGAATACAGCGCTTCCGCCGTCGCGTGCTTCGCGTACGACGTGCAGACGCCGGTGATCGACGTGAACGTTACGCGCGTGTTGTCGCGGGCGGCGCTCGGCAGGGATGACGGCGACGTGCGCGTGGTCGCCGAAGGGTGGTTGCCGGCCGGGAGCGCGTATCACTGGAACCAAGCCTTGATGGACATCGGCGCCACGCTCTGCCGGAACGACAAGCCTCTATGTCCGGCGTGCCCGATGAAGAGCACGTGCGCGTTCTACGCGAAAGGCAAGCACAAGCAAGCCCGCGTGCGCACCGAGCCGAAGCAGCCGAAGTTCGAAGGCTCGGCGCGGCAGAAACGTGGCTCGATCATCGACCGTTTGCGCGTGGCGGCCGGAGACGGCATATCGCTCGGCGCGCTCGGCAAGGCGATCCATCCCGAGGGCGCAGACCGCGATCTTTCATGGCTCGTCGAGCTTCTCGAAGGCCTCGAGCGAGACGGGCTCGCGACGATGTCGCCGAGCGCGCGACGTGGCGTCGCGCGCGGAACCGTACGACTTCCGCGCTGAAGACCGAGTGGCGGACGACCGGCTCCGGATCAATCGCGCGACCTGGACGCGCGCGAACGAGCGGTACACCGATGCACACGCGGCGCGCGCGTGGGAAGCATCGGAGATCACGTGGGGCGTGTGGGGAACCCCCGAGCGATCGCTGAACGTTCTTCCCGACGTCGCAGGGAAAGACGTCGTCGAGCTGGGGTGCGGTACCGCGTACTTCGGCTCATGGCTCAAACGGCGCGGCGCGCGCCGTGTGGTCGGGATCGACATCACACCAGCGCAGCTCACGACTGCGAGGCGATTGAACGAACAGAGCCACCTGGGGCTCGAGCTCATAGAAGCGGACGCCGAACGCGTGCCGCTCGGCGATGGATCGTTCGAGGTCGCCGTCTCCGAGTACGGCGCGTCGATCTGG
>JBHELL010000016.1:0-3638 GCA_046263075.1 Actinomycetota bacterium
AGCTAGTACTGCGAGCCCGAGCCGGTGACGACACGGCGCTCGAGCACTTACTCCTGCGATACAAGAACTTCGCGCGCGTCAAAGCGCGCTCGTACTTCCTGATCGGTGCCGACAAGGAAGACATCGTTCAAGAAGGCATGATCGGCCTGTACAAGGCGATCCGCGATTTCCGTCCCGACAAGCAATCCTCGTTCCGCGCATTCGCCGAGCTGTGCATAACGCGGCAGATCATCACGGCGATCAAGACTGCGACGCGACAGAAGCACATCCCGCTCAACTCTTACGTCTCGCTGACACGTCCCGTGCCGCAAGACGATGGTGGCGGCTCCGAGAACGACCGCGTGCTCGTGGATGTGCTGACACAAGGGACGAACTCCGATCCCGTCGAGCTCGTGATCTCGCGTGAAGAGATCGACAGCATGCAGACATCGTTCAAGGAGATCTTGTCGGACCTCGAGGCGCACGTCCTTCACCTGTACCTCGAAGGCAAGAGCTATCAAGACATCGCTGCGTCATTGAAGCGTCGCGTGAAGTCGATCGACAACGCGCTGCAGCGCATCAAGCGCAAGGTCGAGATGCACATCGAACGACGCCGCGGCGAAGTGTACTGACGGGGTCGATCCTGGAGCCGCCTTCGGGCGGCTTCTTCTTTTGGGTAGGGTGCGCGTGTGGCGCGCGAGCGGCTCGGCAGGGATTATCGTTTCCTTTGGGGAGCTGCAACGATATCGGCCGTCGGAGACGGTGTCGTCTTCTCTGCGCTTCCGCTCCTTGCGGTAACGCTCACGCGCAAGCCTGCGCTCGTTGCCGGCGTCACCGTCGCCGCCGGCTTGCCCTGGCTGTTGTTCGCGTTGATCGCCGGGGCACTCGTCGATCGTTGGGATCGACGGCGGGTCATGGCCTCTGCGGACGGGTTCCGCATGGCGGTATTCGCTGTGCTGGGGGCAGCGGTGCTGACGCACCATGCCGGGCTGTGGCTCGTCTACGTTTGCGGATTCTTGGCAGGGACCGCGCAAACGCTGTTCGATAACGCGGCACAGGCGATCCTTCCTCAGATCGTCCCGCGCGGGACGCTCGAGAGCGCCAACGCGCGGATGTTCGCCTCGCAGGTCGTCAACGAGCAGCTGGCAGGCCCGCCGCTCGGCAGCTTCTTGTTCGTCGCCAGCCCGTCTGTCCCGTTCCTCGCGGACGCTGCGTCGTTCGGCGGCTCTGCGCTCTTGCTGCTCGGTGTCCGGCCGAACCCCGGCGTGGACCGTCGCGAACGGCGATCGCTGCGCATCGAGATCGTTGAAGGGTTGAGGTGGCTGCGGGGCCACCGGCTGTTGCGCGCGATGGCGATCATGCTTGGAACCTGGAACCTCGTGGTCACCGCCGGGATGTCGGTCCTCGTGCTGTACGCGATCGAGGTTCTGCACATCGGCAAGCGTGGGTACGGCGTGCTGCTGGCCGTTGCGGCCGCGGGCGGATTGATCGGAACCGCCGTCGCGTCGCGGCTGGCGCGGCGATTCGGAGCGGCCGCCACCATGCTTTCGATGCTTTTCATCGGCGCAGCCACCGAATCGATGTTCGTGTTCTTCCCTCGGCTTCCCGTCATCGTTCCTGCGATGATCCTGGAATCCGCCAGCGGTGTGGTGTGGAACGTGATCACCGTTTCGCTTCGGCAGACGATCATCCCGGAGCGCCTCCTCGGTCGCGTGAACAGCGTCTATCGATTCATCGCGTGGGGAACCATGCCGATCGGTGGCATCGCAGGCGGCATCCTCGCGCGAACGTTCGGCTTGCGCGCGCCGTACGCGATGGCCGCAGCGACGACATTGTTCATGGGGATCGTCGGACGGATATGGGTCCACGCGCGCGCGATCGATGCCGCGCGATCTGTCGCCGAGCCGAACGACTAGACTGACAAACCTGTCAGCCAGCGACACGGAGGACGTATGCCGAGGAAGAAGACGACGCGCGCGAGGAAGAAGACCGCAGGCCGGAAGAGAAGCGCCGGCAGGAAGAAGAGCACACGCTCGCGCCGGTTCATATGTCCCGAATGTGGGTTCGTCGCGGCGCATGCGATGGGCCTCGGCCGCCATCGGTCCGCACGCCACGGCGCGGTTTCCAAACGCCAGCAGATGAACAGATCGTCCGGTGGGTGGTTGACGCGAGAGCAAGCAGCCGAACGCGCCGGCGTTCACTACAACACCATCAGGTTGTGGGAGCGTTCCGGGCAGGTGCGGGCGCGCAAACAAGGCCGTTCCGTGATGATCGACGTACGGAGCTTGTCGCGCGCTCGCGGCTCGGCGGAATCGTCGGTCGACGTCGCAGCTGCGATGCGCGAGCTGGAGGGATTCTTCACGGAGCTGCGGACGGGACTGAAGCGGATGATGGACGCCGCGGAGGTTTCGCGCGCAGCCGTCGCGAAACGCCGCAAACGCTAACCCTTCGCGGGGTAGCCTCTTGGTCGCGCCGGGTTAGCTCAGTGGCAGAGCAAGGGTTTTGTAAACCCTAGGCCGTCGGTTCGAATCCGACACCCGGCTCTGGCGATTCCCGAACGCGCCCGCGTGCGCTTGCTCCATGAGCAATGCATGGGTCTCCGCGCTGTCGCAGCTCGACGAGGCTTCGTCGTTCATGGCGCTCGACGAGAACATGCACAAGGTCTTCCGCGAGCCGAAGCGGTCGTTGATCGTTTCGGTGCCTGTCCGCATGGATGATGGATCGATCGAAGTCTTCACGGGCTATCGCGTGCACTACGACCTCGCGCGCGGCCCCGCGAAGGGCGGGATCCGGTATCACGCCGAGGTCAACCTCGATGAGGTCAAAGCCCTCGCGATGTGGATGACGTGGAAATGCGCGCTCGTCGGCATCCCGTACGGAGGCGCCAAAGGCGGCGTGCGGGTGACGCCGCAGAACCTGTCGGACGGTGAGCTCGAGCGGTTGACCCGCCGGTACGCGAGCGAGATCCTCCCGCTCATCGGGCCGGAGGTCGACGTTCCGGCGCCCGACATGAACACCGACGAGCGGATCATGGCGTGGATCATGGACACCTATTCGATGAACAAGGGGTACTCGGTTCCGGGTGTCGTGACCGGGAAGCCGGTGTCGATCGGCGGATCGCAAGGGCGCGGGGGTGCGACGGCGCGCGGTGTCGTGTATTCGACGCTCGCCGCGCTGAAGCGCAAAGGGATGGAGATCGACGGCGCGCGCGTCGCGATCCAAGGCTTCGGCAAGGTCGGCGGGTTCGCGGCCGAGGTGTTCCACGATGCCGGGTTCAACGTGGTGGCCGTCAGCGATTACAAGGGCGGCGTGTACAACCCGCAAGGGCTCAACCCCAGCGCGATGATGCGATACAAGAACGAGGCCGGCACCATCGCGGGCTTCCCAACGGCCGACGCGATCTCCAACGAGGAGCTCCTCGAGCTCGAATGCGACGTTCTCGTGCCGGCCGCGCTCGAAGACCAGATCAACGCCCAGAACGCGCCGAAGGTGAAGGCGACGATCATCGTTGAAGGGGCGAACGGTCCGACGCAACCCGAGGCCGACCACATCCTTGCCGACCGCGGCATCTACCTCGTCCCCGACATCCTCGCCAATGCCGGCGGCGTGACCGTGTCCTACTTCGAGTGGGTCCAGGACATCCAGGCATACTTCTGGAC
>JBHELL010000017.1:0-4661 GCA_046263075.1 Actinomycetota bacterium
GGCTGATGCGCGACTCGCCCTGGTGGACCGAACGGATCGCCTCGACCACCTCTTCGATCGCGACGTCCTTCAGCAGGTATCCTGTCGCCCCGGCTTTCAGGGAGTCGTATAGGTCCGCTTCTTCCTCGCTGATCGTCAGCATCAATATCTTCGCGGAGGGAACGAGCTCTTTGATCTGCGCGGTCGCTTCGATCCCGGACCCGCGAGGCATCTTCACGTCCATCAGCACGACGTCCGGCAGCTTGTCCGTGGCGATCTGAACCGCCTCCACGACGTCGCCGGCCTCACCGACGAGCTCGAGATCTGGTTGCTGCTCGAGCACCATCGCAACGCCGCGACGGAACATCTGATGGTCGTCGACCACGAGCACGCGGATCCGGTCGCCCGGGACCGCTGTCGCTTCGGACTCGCTCATGATCCTCTCCCCGCTAGACCGGCTCGATCAGTCCGAACGAGCCGTCCCGACGCCGGTAGACCACGCCTGCCTGTTCGCTCTCCGCATCCAGGTACAGGTAGAAGTCGTGACCCAGCGATTCCATCTGGAGCACGGCCTCCTCCGCAGTCATCGGCTTCACGTCGAACCGCTTCCGCCTCGAGATGCGCGGTCCGTCCGCTTCACCCTGCTCCGGGACCTCTTGGGATTCTATCGGACGCTCCGAGCCGTTCCTTGCGCTTGTGGGCGCTTCGGGAGGGGTGAGGGCCTTCCCCCTACGTGTCGCCGAGCCCCCCTTCCACCGCTCGACGCGCTTCTCCTTGAGCTTCTTCACCTGGGCTTCGATCTTTTTGACCGCGCCCTCGACGGCGGCGGTCGGGTCGCCGCCGGTGGCTTGCGCGCGCAGGGTGTGGGCCTTCGTCTTCAGGGTCACCTCGACCGAGTGCTTGTCCGCGATGCGTGGATTGTGTTCCTCGGAGAATTCGACCTCTACCTTCAAGATCCGGTCGAGGATCCGCTCGAGCTTCTCGAGCTTGCGCGTCGCGAGATCTTTCAGGTGATCCGGGGTCGAGGTGTGCCGGCTCCTTACGATGACCTGCATCCGGTCCTCCCGTTCTGCGGGACGAAGGAAGGGCCCCGTTCGGCTGACCTGGTCTTTGCCCCCACACTCGCCTGCAGGGTGGTTCGCAGCGGCGCACCCTTATTTGAGCCCGAAAGCCCGGCGCTGCCGGCCACTTGCCTCCTCTCGCAGCGACTCGCATCGCCGCGGCAGGACTTACTCCTAAGTGGCACCATGCTCGGCGGCCGCAGCCGCCTTACGTGGGTCGTTTCGCCTGCCACTGGCATCGACTAAGCGGAACCGGCTGCCCCCTTCGGAGCACCCTGTTCCGCCGCAACCACAGACCCGAACGGAACCCTTCGAGCCGATTCTATATGGCAAGGGCGAATGTGAGAACGTCTATCTTTACCACCCCCGCACTCGCCAGCGCGCGCGCGCAGGCCGTCGCGGTCGCCCCTGTGGTCCGGACGTCGTCGACCCGGATGGCCGTCGTGCCCGCCGCGCGCGCCGCAAACGCCCCGTCCAGGTTCCGTTCGCGCTCTGCCTTCGACAGACCCGCCTGATCTGCGGTTTCCCGAACCTTCCTGAGCATCCGCGCGTACGGGATGCCCTTTCGGGCCGCAACAACCTTCGCGAGCGCCTCCGCCGGATTGAAGCCTCTTTGGCTCACGCTCTTGCGGGTTCCCGGGACGGCCGTCACCACCTCGGCGTCGAGCTGAATGGCCGCTTCCGCCATCACCGTTCCAATCGCCGTCGCGGCGCGCCGCTCGCCGCCGAGCTTGAATGCGAGCAAGGCGTCGCGCGCCGGACCGTCGTACACGGCCGCAGCTCGGGCGCGCGCAATGCTCCGATCGAGACAGCCGGGTCCATGTCGATAGGGCGAGCCGCACCGATCGCAGCTCGGCGATATCCACCGAACGTTCGGCAAGCAACCGTCGCAGAGCCAGCGTGCTTGGGTCGCGCAACTCGGACAGCGGGAGGGATACAGCAGGTCGAGGAGCGCGCGCATGCCCGCCAGTTTCCATCAACGTCGAGCCGCGCGCGCGGCTCGGCGACGGGTTCGCGACGATCTTCTCGATGTGTCGGCGCGCGGTGGTTCGGCGCGCGGGTTTGCCGGTCAGTTAAGCCACGTAGAGGAGTCTTAGGTGAGTGCTTACACCGCTCAGCGCGCGATCTTGCGTAGCGACGTCTTGAACGGCGCGCGCGCGATGCCGTTCTCGGTCACGATCGCCGTGACGTAGCGCGCCGGCGTTACGTCGAAAGCTGGGTTGCGCGCGCGCGTCCCGGACGGCGCCGTCTTCGTCCCTAGCACGGCGGTAACTTCCTCCGGCGCGCGCTCTGCGACCACGATCGCCGAGCCGTCCTTCGTTGAGAGATCGACGCTCGACGTCGGCGCGGCCACCACGAATGGGATGCCGGCCTCGCGCGCCGCGAGCGCCAGAGGATACGTGCCCACCTTGTTGGCGAAGTCGCCGTTCGCGGCGATGCGGTCCGCACCGACGATCACCAGCGACACCTCACCGCGCGCGATCAACCCCGGCGCGGCTCCGTCGACGACCAGCGCATGATCGATGCCGATCGAGCCGAGCTCCCACGCCGTGAGGCGCGCGCCCTGCAGCAACGGTCGTGTTTCCGTCGCCAGCACGTTTATGCCGAGCCCGGATTCATGCGCGTACCGGATCGCCCCTAGCGCGGTGCCGTAGCCCCCGGTGCACAAAAAGCCCGTGTTGCAATGCGTCAGCACCGTCGAGCCGTGCTCGAAGAACTCGATCGCGTGCTTCGCTATCGAGAGGCACGCGTGCTCGTCTTCGGCTTGGATCGAGAGTGCTTCTTCGAGCATCCGCTCCGCGATCTCGCGCTGCGTTGCGTATGCGGCCGTTTCGCGGCCCACGCCCATGACGCGATCGATCGCCCAGCCGAGGTTCACCGCAGTCGGCCGCGTGGCTTTCAACGTGGCGGCGGCCCGCTCCGCTTCGTCGAGCCCACCGCGCGCGGCAGCCTGCGCGACTCCGAGGGCGCCGGCGATCCCGATCGCGGGTGCGCCGCGCACGCGCAGCTTCTGGATCGCATCGGCGAGCTGCTCAGTCGAGGTGAAGCGCGCGCGCACGACCCGCCCGGGAAGCGCGGTTTGGTCGATGATGACGATGTCGCCGTCGGTCCACTCGATCGATCGCATGGCTGGGAGTGTAGCGACCGCCCGGCGCTAGGTTCCTTCTTCCCAGCTCGACAGGTACTTCGCCTGTTCCGGCGTCAACGTGTCGATGTCGATCCCCATCGTTTGCAGCTTCAACCGCGCGACTTCGCGGTCGATTTCTTCCGGCACGTCGTAGACCCCCGGCTTCAACGTTCCCACGTTGCGCGCGAGCCACTCGGCGGTCAGCGCCTGATCCGCGAACGACATGTCCATCACCGCCGCCGGATGGCCTTCCGCCGCGGCCAGGTTGACGAGCCGGCCGTCGGCCAGCAGGTACACCTTGCGCCCGTCTTCGAGCGTGTGCTCGACGACGTGCTCGCGGACCTCGCGCATCTCGGTCGTCAGCGCGCGCAAGTCACCCTTATTGATCTCGACGTCGAAGTGGCCCGTGTTCGCCATGATGGCGCCGTCCTTCATCACCTCGATGTGCTCGCGGCGGATCACGTCGCGATCGCCGGTCACCGTGATGAACACATCACCGACGCGCGCTGCTTCGATCATCGGCATCACGCGGTATCCTTCCATCACCGCTTCGATCGCCTTGATCGGGTCGATCTCCGTCACGATGACCTGGGAGCCGAGCCCGCGCGCGCGCATCGCGAGCCCGCGCCCGCCGTACCCGTATCCGCCGACGACGACCGTCTTTCCCGCCCACAAGATGTTCGTCGCGCGCGTGATGCCGTCGAGCGACGATTGGCCGGTGCCGTAGCGGTTGTCGAACAGATGCTTCGTCGGTGTGTCGTTCACCGCAACGATCGGGTACTTGAGCACGCCTTCGGCGGCCATCTGACGGGGCCGGATCACTCCGGTCGTCGTCTCTTCCGTTCCGGCCACGATCTCGGTCACCTGATCGAGCCGCTTCTTGTGCAGCTCCGAGACGAGGTCGGCCCCGTCGTCCATCGTGATCGCAGGACGCCGGTCGAGAACCATGTTGATGTGCTTGAAGTAGACGTCGTTGTCTTCGCCCTTGATGGCGTACGTGGGGATCCCCATGTCGACCAGCGCCGCCGCGACGTCGTCCTGCGTGGAAAGCGGGTTCGACGCGCACAATGAGACGTCCGCGCCGGCAGCTTGCAGCGCGAGCATGAGGTTGGCGGTCTCCGAGGTCACGTGCAAACAAGCCCCGACGACAAGACCTTCGAGGGGTTTCTCCTTCGCGAATCGCTCGCGGATCGATACGAGCACCGGCATGTGCGCGCCGGCCCATTCGATCCGCACACGACCGCGCGCGGCAAGCTTCTCGTCCCGTACGTCGTAGTCCACCGTTCCCCCTCGCTCGCTGAACCCCCAGGATATGCTGACTGCGTGGACCTGAGCGAAGAGGAGATACGCGCGCAGATCCTCCAGGACGACCGTCCCTGGGGGAACTTCCGCCGCTTCAGCCACAACCAGGAATGCACGGTGAAGATCCTCACGGTCGAAGCGGGTGGAACGCTCAGCCTCCAGGCACACAAGACGCGCGACGAGCTCTGGAT
>JBHELL010000018.1:0-8482 GCA_046263075.1 Actinomycetota bacterium
CGCCGGGATGTCGGTCGCGCGCGTCAGCGCCGAAAGGAACTGCGCCTCGGTGATATGGGTCTGTCGCGCGATCGCGTGCGCTGTTTCGATGACCGTGAGGCCCTCCGGGATCGTGAACCGTTCCACCTGTTCAGGGATCCCCGTCCGCAACGTGTCGATCGCGCGCGAGACGCCGAGCCCGCTGCGCATGTCGTACGCGCCCGGCTTGAAGTCGCCCGACACACCGCGGAGCCTCGCGATGACGCGGAAAACGAACGCCGAGCGGATCACATGTTTCTCTGCGAGCAAGCTTGCGATCGCTGCCGCGTTCGCGCCTTGCGGTATAACGACCTTCACCGGCTCACCCTTCGCGCTTCCACCCATCCCCCAGGCGAAGAACGACGCCGCGGCGACGATGACCGTGGCAACGAGAGCGACGATGACGAGCGCGACCCGGAGCCGCCGTTTCGTGCGCGCGCGGCGGGGCTGAGGCGGCTCGGCGGTGTCGCTCATGCGCTATTTCTTCGAATCGAGGAACGATTGCAACAGCAGGGTCGCAGCGGACCGGTCGATCACCTTGCGCTGCTTGCGCGCGCGAACGCCTCCCGCTCGCAATTTCTTCGTCGCCTCGACCGTCGTGAGGCGCTCGTCCCACAGTTTGACCTTGCCTCCGGCCTGCTTGATCTTCTCCGCGAACCCTTCGGTGACGAGCGCCGCATCTCCGCGCGTCCCGTCCAACGACAAGGGGTAGCCGAGCACGATCTGCTTCACGCCCTCACCGGCAGCGATCTCGACGATGGCTTTGGCGTCCGCTTCGTCGCTCGTGCGTTCGAGCGTCGCGTAGGGCGTCGCCACCAAGCCGTCGGAGTCCGCGATCGCGATCCCGATCCGCCGGGACCCGAGGTCGACACCAAGCGTGCGTGCCATCAGGAGAGAAGCGTCGCGGCCCTCGTCCGCGCTTCGTCGAGCGCCGCGCCGAGCGCAGCGGTCTTCGGTCCGACGGACGTCCCGATCTGACCCTTCTCGTTCGGCTTCGCGCCGATGATCTGCGCGGGACCGTCGAGGAACTCGCGCGGCGAATGCGCCAGCCCCGTCGTCGTCGTCGCGATCAAGGCTGCTCGCCCCGAGAAGCTCGTCCCGAGAACCGCGACGCCGGTCTTCGACTGCTTCTCGAGCCGTTCCCTGACGGCGCCGGCGAGCTTCTGCGCCTGGTCCATCGTCATCGAGCCGAGGTTGTTGACGATGACGACGTGCTGCCCCGCCGGCTGCGCCGCGGCGACGACGTCGTCGACGTGACGGAGCGCCGTCTGGGTCTCCGCTTGCTTGGCTTGCTGTTCGAACTTCTTCAGATCGTCGAGCAGCTTCTCGACCTTCGCCGGCGCTTCCTCGGGTGAGCTCTTCAGCAAGGTCGCGATGTGCTCGAGAACCGCGCGCGACCGGCGGAAGTCCGCGATCGCGTCGTTCCCGGTGAGCGCCTCCACGCGACGGAGGTTCGAGCCGATCGACCCTTCCCCGAGGATCTTCACGGCACCGATCTGACTGGTGCGAACGACGTGTGTTCCGCCGCACAGCTCGGCGGAATAGTCGCCGACCTCGACGACGCGAACGATGTCTCCGTATTTCTCCTCGAACAGCGCCATCGCGCCACGATCGCGCGCTTCCTCCAGCGTCGTCTCGTACGCGCGAACGGACTCATCCGCGAGCAGGTGCCCGTTCACCACGCCCTCGACCTCATCGAGCACCTCGCGCGGGACGCGTTCGAAGTGCGGGAAGTCGAAACGTAGCCGGCCCGGCTCGACGAGGGATCCTGCTTGGCGCGCGTGTTCGCCGAGCCGCTGCCGCAGGATCGCATGCAGGATGTGCGTCGCGGTGTGCGAGCGCATCGTCGCCGCGCGATGCACCGGCGAAACGCGCGCGATGCACGCCGAGGTCGCCGCGAACGAGCCGCGCGTGACGCGCGCGGCGTGCACGATCAGATCTCCGAGCACTCGCTGCGTGTCGGAAACTTCGACGAGCGCGCCGTCGAGCTCGATCGTCCCTCGATCGCCTACCTGTCCCCCGCCTTCCGGGTAGAACGGCGTCTGACCGAGCACGACATCGATCTCGTCTCCCTCCTGGGCGTCCTCGACGCGCACGCCGTCCCTCACGATCGCGACGAGCTTCGCTTCTTCCTGATCGCGCTCGTACCCGGTGAACGTGGTGGGACCGTTGTCGGTGAGTACGTCTTTCAGCGCTTCGATGTCACGGCCGGTTCCGATCTTGCGGGCGTCGCGCGCGCGCTCACGCTGCTCGGTCATGAGCCGTTCGAACTCGTCGTGGTCGACGTCAAGCCCCGCTTCTTCGGCGATCTCGCGCGTCAGCTCGTACGGGAAGCCGTACGTGTCGTGCAGCTTGAACGTCACGTCGCCGCCGAGCCGGTTCACCGTTTGCTTCTTCGTGTCTTCGATCGCGAGATCGAGCATCGAGAACCCCGCCCGCATCGTGCCGCGGAAGTGTTCCTCCTCCGCGGCTACGACCTGCTCGATGTACGCGCGTCCGCTCGACACTTCCGGATACGCGTCACCCATCACACCGATCGCCGCATCGACGAGCTCGCGCATCACCGGCCGGTCGACGCCGAGGATGCGTGCGTGACGGACGGCTCGGCGGATCAACCGACGCAAGACGTATCCGCGACCCTCGTTGGACGGCAAGATCCCGTCGCCGATCAGGAACATCGCCGAGCGCGCGTGCTCGGCCAGGATGCGGATCGAGACGTCGGTCTTGTGGTCCTTTCCGTACGCACGCTCGGTCACGTCTTGCGCGCGCTGAACGATCGGCGCGAAGAGATCCGTCTCGTACGCGGTCGGCACATCTTGGAGGAGCTGCGCCGTCCGTTCGAGCCCGCCGCCCGTGTCGACGTTCTTGCTCGGCAGCTCCCCGATCGGGTTCCCGTCGACGCCTACATCGGATTCGGTGAAGACGAGGTTGTAGTACTCCATCATGGTGTCGCCGTCGTCGAATTCGCCGAGCGGGGTCTTTCCGCGGTCGTAGAAGAGCTCCGTGTTCGGGCCGCCGGGACCACGAACACCGGCGATCGACCAGAAGTTGTCCTCGGACCCCCGACGAACGATCCGCTTCTCCGGCAACCCGACGACCTCGCGCCAGATGCGCGCGGCTTCATCGTCCTTCTCGTAGACGGTGACCCAGATGCGGTCGGGCTCCATCCCGAAGTGCTCGAGCGACAGCTCCCACGCCCATTCGATCGCCTCGCGCTTGAAGTAATCGCCGAAGCTGAAGTTCCCCATCATCTCGAACAGCGTTTGATGCCGAGCCGTCCGCCCGACGTTCTCGATGTCGTTGGTGCGCGCGCACTTCTGCACGCTCGCCGCGCGCGGCGGATCCATGTGTCGCTCGCCGGTGAAGTACGGCTTGAACGGCACCATGCCGGCGACGGTGAGCAGCAAGGTCGGGTCGTCGGGCACCAACGATGCCGACGGGAGGATCTTGTGGCCGCGCTCCTTGAAGAAGTCGAGGAAAGTGCGTCGGATGTCTTGACCCCTCACGAGCCGGGGATTCTAGTCGGCCCGAAGGTTTCGATGGCGCCGTTCTGCCCGCTCGCCTGCGGGATGGACGCCGACCCGTCGGGACCTACTCGCGCGCCATCTGCGGCGGCAGACCCAGCTCGTCGCGGATCTCGGCCTCGCGGACGGCCATCTCTTGCGCTCCCGCCTCGATCGCGTCACGCAGGCGCTCGCCGAACGAACGGACCGAGCGCGCACCTTCGCGCGCGAGGTTCGGCGGCGAGTACTTCCGTTTCGTCCGCTCCGCCCAGCGAACGGCCTGGATCCCCACGACGGCACCGAGCCCGACCCCGGCGAGCGCCCAGAACAGCCGCTTCACTTTTCCTCTTTCATCTTGCGTGTGGCTCGGCGCGCGCCGGCGAAGAATGCGAGCGCCTTCACGAGCGGGTTCGTCACGGCGGCCTGCACGGTGTCGGAGATCACCTCGACGTTGGAGGCGACGCGCTGGACCGAGCCGACGATCGAGTCCACGCGTTCGAGCTCTTTGTTCACCGACCTTACCGTGTTCCCGACCTCGCCGATCAACGGAACCGTTTCGGATGTCACACCGTCGACGAGCTCGCGCAAGCTGGAAACGACGTTGAAAAGGTTCATGATGATGACCGCGATCACGAGCAGCACCAGCGCGAGGCACGAAAGCACGGCGACGACGGCGCCGTCCCGCGCCGAGAACGCGAGCAATTCACTCACCATGTTCCTCCCGTGCCGTGCCGCGCGCGCGCCGCTCGGGAAGGTCCGGCTCCGGTTCCCAGTAGCGCGCGTCTTCGAGCCCCTCCGGCATGTATCGCTGATCGATCCAACCGCCGGGGTGGTCGTGAGGATACTGATACCCCTTGCCGTGGCCAAGCGCGGCCGAGCCGCGGTACGACGCGTCACGAAGATGCTTCGGGACGTCCCCTTGCCCGCGCACGTCGAGATCCGAACGTGCCGAGCCGAGCGCGCGCTTTATCGCGTTGGATTTCGGTGCAAGTGAGAGATAGATCGCAGCCTGTGCGAGATTGAACGCGGCTTCGGGAAGGCCCACGTATTCGACGGCATGCGCCGCGGCCGTTGCCACCGTGAGCGCGTTCGGATCCGCAAGGCCGACGTCCTCCGATGCGAGGATCACCATGCGGCGCGCGATGAAGCGCGCATCTTCGCCGGCTTCGATCATCCGGACGAGCCACGCGATGGTGGCGTCGGGATCGGATCCGCGCACGGACTTGATGAACGCGCTGATCACGTCGTAGTGCTGGTCGCCCGAGCGGTCGTATCGGACGAGCCGCTGGCGCATCGCGTCGTCGGCATCGTCTGCTTCGATGGTCGTCGCGCCGCGCCCGAGTGCGCGCTCCGCCGCGGCTTCGAGCGCGTTCAGCGCGACGCGCGCGTCACCCTCGGCGCGGTTCGCGATCGTTTCCAGGATCTGCGCGTCGGCTTTGACCACACCGGCGAGCCCGCGTTCGGTGTCGGCGAGCCCGCGCTCGAGGATCGCAACCAGATCTTCCGCCGGGAGGGGCTCGAGCCGGAAGAGCGTCGAGCGCGAAAGCAGCGGACCGATGACGCTGAAGAAGGGGTTCTCCGTCGTGGCTCCGATGAACACGATCGTTCCCGCTTCGACACCGGGCAGCAACGCATCTTGCTGCGCCTTGTTGAACCGATGAACCTCGTCGATGAACAGCACGGTACGGCGGCCGGAAACGGCCAAGCGTTGCTTCGACTCCTCCAACACCTTGCGGACATCTGCCACACCCGCTTGAACGGCGCTCAAGGTGTTGAATGCCGCGCTGGTCGCGCGCGCGATCAGCATCGCGAGCGAGGTCTTGCCGGTTCCGGCCGGACCGTAGAGCAGGATCGAGCGCAGCCTGTCCTGGTCGATCATGGTCCGAAGGAGGCTCGTTTCCTTGAGCAGATGCCGCTGGCCCATGAACTCTTCGAGGGTGCGTGGGCGCATGCGCGCGGCGAGGGGTGCTCCGGGTCCCGCTTCTTCGTGCGCGGGATCCGCCGGTCCGAACAATGACGGGCCGTCGGCGGCACCGCGCTTCGGAGTCACTGGACGATCTTCAGCCCGAGGATCTTCAGCTGCTCTTGATCGACGGCGGTCGGCGCGCCCGACATCGCGTCGACACCGGATTTCGTCTTGGGGAACGCGATCACGTCACGCACGTTCTCCTTGTGCAGCATCGTCATCATCACGCGATCGATGCCACACCCGATCCCGCCGTGCGGCGGCGGCCCATACTTGAACGCTTCGATGAAGAATCCGAACCGCTCCTGCGCGGTCTGCGGGTCGATGCCGAGCGCGTCGAACACCTTCCGTTGCGTGTCCGGGTGATGGATGCGGATACTTCCAGACAAGAGCTCGGTCCCGTTCAGCACCAGGTCGTAAGACAGCGACTTCACCGTCGCCGGATCGCCGTCGAGCGCCTCGGCGCCGCCCGCCGGCATCGTGAACGGATGGTGCATCGGCACCCATCGCTTCGTCTCTGCGTCGAGCTCGAAGTAGGGCACGTCGATGATCCAGCAGAACCGGTATTCGTCCGGAGGGATCAGCCCCCGCTCGGATGCGACCTGCATGCGGAGCGAGCCGAGGATGGGGTTCGCGATATCCGCCCGGTCCGCGACCATGAACACGACGTCGCCCGTCGCGGCGCCGGTTGCCTTCCTCAGCGCATCGATCTCTTCAGTCGTGAGGTGTTTCGCTAGCGGTGACTCGATCCCATCCTCGCCGAGCTTCACCCACGCGAGTCCCTTCGCGCCGCGCTCCATCGCTTGATGCTCGAGCTTGCGGAGCTCGTTCTTGTGGATCCCGGCGCCGCCCTGCAACGCGAACCCGCGGATCACACCGCCGGATGCGATCACGCTCTTGAAGACGCCGAGCGCGGTGTTCGCGAAGACGTCGTTGAGGTCCGCCAGCTCCATCCCGTACCGCATGTCGACGTGATCGGTCCCGAAGCGGCGGATCGCTTCGTCATAGGTGACGCGCGTGAACGGCTCGGCGAAGGTGATGCCGATGCATTCTCGCCATAGGTGCTTGAAGAGCTCTTCGACGAGCTGCAACACGTCTTCCCGCTCGACGAAGGACATCTCGAGATCGAGCTGCGTGTGTTCCGGCTGCCGGTCGGCGCGCGAGTCCTCATCTCTGAAGCAGTGCGCGATCTGGTAGTAGCGCTCGAAGCCGCCGACCATCAGAAGCTGCTTGAGCATCTGCGGCGACTGCGGGAGCGCGAAGAAGTTCCCCTGCTGTTGCCTGGACGGCACGAGGAAGTCGCGCGCGCCTTCCGGTGTCGACTTGAAGAGCACCGGCGTCTCAACCTCTGCGAAACCGCGCGCGTCGAGGAACGCGCGGATCTCTCGCACGAGCTTCGCGCGCAACCGGATCGTGTGCTGCATCTCGGGACGCCGGAGGTCAAGGTAGCGGTATTGCAAACGCAACATCTCGTCGGCATCGATGCCGTCTTCGATCATGAACGGTGGTGTCGCAGAGGGCGCCAAGACCTCGACGCTCTCGGCCGTGATCTCGACGGCTCCGGTCGGGATGTTCGCGCTCTCCGTCCCCGGCTTGCGCGAGACGACCGTCCCGTCGAGCCGCACGCAGAACTCGCGCTGGATGTCTCCTGCGGCCGCCGCGCGATCGGGCGGGAACACGACTTGCACCACGCCGCTCGCGTCACGCAGATCGAGGAAGACGACCTTGCCGTGGTCGCGGCGATGATGCACCCACCCGCACAGCGTCACGCGCGCGCCTGCGTCGCTCGCACGCAGCTCGCCGCAACGGTGCGTTCGCATCATCGGTCCGCTCCCTCTGCGTGCGTCGCGCCGGCGCCGCTCGAACGCAGCGCCTCCGCCAGGGCCGCTCGTCCCGTCTCTCTCTGCTCTCCCGACCCCATGTCGCGCAGCGTCACCACGGCGCGCGCGCGCTCGTCGGGTCCGATGACGACGGCGAAGCGCGCGCCGAGCCGGTTCGCATGCTTGAACGCAGCCTTCAGCCCTCGCTCCGCAGGCGCAAGGTCTGCATACACGCCCTCCGCGCGCAGGTCGCGCACGATGCTCCACGCATCGGCGCGCTCGTCGTCACCGACGGCGATGACGTACGCATCGAGGCCGCGCGCAGCCGTCGAGGCGCCGGCTTCCTCCGCCGCGAGCAGGACGCGCTCGATCCCGGAGCCGAACCCGATGCCCGGCAAACGCGGCCCGCCGATCAGCTCGCTCAAGCCGTCGTAGCGGCCGCCGCCGCACACCGTGTTCTGCTGCGATTCGAGGTACGGGGTCTGGAACTCGAACGTCGTTCGCGTGTAGTAGTCGAGCCCGCGAACGAGTCGCGGTTCGATCGTGTACGAGATGCCGGCGTCTTTCAGATAGCCCTGAACCGTCTCGAAATGCGCGCGGCAGTCGTCGCACAGGAACCGCTCGATCGTCGGCGCGTCCGCGAGGATCGCTCGATCCTCCGGAACCTTGCAATCGAAGACACGAAGTGGGTTCGTGTCCATCCTCCTCTTGCAATCGTCGTCGAGCCGGTCTCGCCGCTCCTGCAACCATGTGCGCAACGCTTCGACGTACGGCCCGCGGCACCCGGAGTGCCCGATGCTGTTCAAGAACAGCGGCGTCTCCGGCAACCCGGCCGATGCCAGCAATCGCGCGCCGAGCCATATCACTTCGGCATCGACCGCCGGATCTTCCGTCCCGATCGCCTCGAGACCGAGCTGGTGATGCTGCCGGTACCTGCCCTTCTGCGGCCGGTCGTACCGGAACATCGCAGCCGAGTACCACAGCTTCACGGGCAATCCCTGCTCGTGCAGGTTATTCGACAGAAGGGCGCGCATGACCGGCGCGGTCCCTTCCGGACGCAGCGTCAGAGAGTTGTCGCTGCGGTCGGTGAACGTGTACATCTCTTTGCTGACGATGTCGCTGCCTTCCCCGACGCCGCGGATGAACAGCGAGGTGTCTTCGAACATCGGCGTGAT
>JBHELL010000019.1:0-7362 GCA_046263075.1 Actinomycetota bacterium
TTACGCGGCCGACCTCGTCATCGAAGCCGACGCCAAAGCGACGCTCGTGGCGCTTGCCGACCGGCTCAAGCCACGCGAACCGGGGTCGAGCGGCGGGCGCGCCGGAGCTGCGCGTGCGTCGTCGGCGGCATCTCTTCGCGCCGTCAAGGAGACCGCCGACCCGTACCGGTTCGTGCAACGGCTCGCCAACGCGATGACCGACGACGTCGTGGTCGTGGCCGACATGACGATTCCCGGGTATTGGTGCGCGGGCTACTTGCCCGTGGCGGGACCGAATCGCTTCGCGTATCCGCTCGGGTGGGGAACGCTCGGGTTTGGTTTCCCCGCGGCGCTCGGCGCAGCGGCGAGCGGACGGCGCACGATCGCGATCGTCGGAGACGGCGGCTTCTTGTTCGCGTCCGGCGAGCTCGCTACGGCGGTGCAAGAGCGATTGCCGGTGACGATCGTGCTCGTGAACGACGGTGGATACGGCATGCTGCGTTTCGACCAAGACGAGCGGTACGGGAAGCGATTCGCGGTCGATCTCGTCACGCCGGATTTCGTCGAGCTCGCCAAATCGTTCGGCGCGCGCGCACGCGCTGCGACGCCGGCCCAGATCGAGGAAGCACTTGCGTGGGCGGCGAAAGGTAAAGGACCGGCTCTCATCGAGGTCGCAGCCAAGTTCGCGCCGCCGCTGACGACGTCGCCGCGGTGGCCGCTCAAGGGCAAGCCGGAAGCGCGGCCATGACCGGAGCGCTCCACGAAGTGCGGGTCGCGGATTTTTCGCGTGTCCTTGCGGGACCCTACGCAACGATGATTCTGGGCGACCTGGGCGCCGACGTCGTCAAGATCGAGCGGCCCGGCGACGGCGATGAGTCGCGCGGCTGGGGGCCGCCGTTCGTGCAAGGAGAAAGCGCGTATTTTCTTGCGTCCAACCGCAACAAGCGCTCGGTGGCGCTCGATCTTGCGCGCGAAGATCACCGCGAAGCTGCGCATCGCTTGATCGCGCGATCACATGTGATGATCGAAAATTTCCGGCCGGGGACCGCGGAGCGCATCGGGCTCGGCTACGAGCAAGCGCGATCGCTCAATCCCGCGATTGTGTATGCCTCCATCACCGGGTTCGGCGAGCGCGGCCCGTACCGAGACCGACCCGGCTACGACTTCGTCGCGCAAGCGATGGGGGGCCTCATGAGCGTCACGGGAGAGCCGGATGGTGAGCCGGAAAAAGTGGGCGTCGCAATCGCAGACATCACGTCGGGCATGTTCGCCACGATCGGCATTCTGGCGGCCCTGCGCCATGCGGAGGCGACGGGCGAGGGCCAGCGCGTCCACGTCTCGCTCCTCGAGTCGCAAATCGCGTGGCTGGCGAATCAAGCTTCGAACTATCTGGTCGGCGGTGTCGAGCCGACGCGCATGGGGAACGCGCATCCGAACATCGTTCCGTACCGCGTTTTTCACGCATCGGATGCGCCGATGGTCGTCGCCGTGCCGAACGACTGGATGTGGAAACGGTTTTGCGACGCCGTGGAACGCCCGGACCTGCTGGCCGAGGATCGCTATGCCACGAACAAACTGCGTGTCGCGAACCGCGGGATGCTCGAGCCGGAACTCCAGGAAATGTTCGGGCGCCGGCCGCGTGCCGAGTGGCTCGCGCTTCTCACGAATGCCGATGTGCCGAGCGGCCCGATCAACTCGATCGCCGAGGTCTTCGCCGACGAGCACGTGAACGCGATCGGTATGGTCGAGGAGGTTGTTCACCCGACGGCGGGGACGTTGCCGCTCGTCCGGTCGCCGATCACGCTGGAAGCGACGAAGACCGAGATTCGCCGGCCTCCCCCGACCATTGGAGAGCACACGGAAGAAGTGTTGCGTGAGCTCGGGTACTCCAAAGAACACATAAACCGAATGGTGCGAGAAGAATGACGCGGGCGGCGCTCACTCTGACCGTCATCGTCGCGGCCCTGATTGCCATTCCGTCGGTGCCGGCTTTGGCGTGCTCGTGTGCGCAACGGTCCATTGCGCAACAGTTTGTGGCAGCCGACGCCGTTTTCAGCGGCCGCGCACTCACAATCGATTCCGCGCCGGATGAGCACACGGTGACCTTTGAAATTACGGGTGTGTACAAGAAAGACACGATTGGGCCTCGACTCATCGTGCATACCGCACCCGACGGAGCCCAATGCGGCGTGGAGTTCTCGGAGGGCAGCTCGTACCTCGTGTTCACGCTTACGTCGGGGGCGACGAACACAACTACTTTGTGTTCGGGGACCACCGATGATGTCGGCGTTCTGGACCGGGCCGGGTACACGAGCCATCCCGCGGCTGTAGCAGCGTCGAAAAGTGAGTCCGGGGCGAAGGACCGCGGCGCCGCGATCGCCTTCGCAGTCGTCGCGCTATTTGGGGTGTTTTCCGCACATGCGCGGCGGTTCAGGCGATTGGCTCGCTGACGGTCCCGCGAAGCGCTATGAACGGACCAGCACCGCCGCCTCGACATGCTCGACTCCGGAAAGATCAACCGCCTGCGCACTCGCCCACGACAAGTCGAGAATGCGCGGCTCGACGTAGGGGCCGCGGTCGTTCAAGAACGAAACTACGCACCGGCCGTCGGATTTGATCAGCAGGAACACACCGAGCGGAAGCGTCTTGTGCGCGACGGTGTACCGGCGCGGGTCGTACACCGCGCCGCTCGCCGTCGAGCGGCCGGCGAAACCGGCGCCGTACCACGACGCTTCACCGGCGAGATGCTCGCCGGTCGGGTGCAAGCCGTTCGGAATCGAGCAGTCCGCCCGGGGACCGAGGTATGGCGAGGCGGCGGCGAATGCGGCTTCGCCTCGCGCGTGCCGCCGGTTCTTGAGTGCCTTGTCGATCAGCTCGCGCCAGTTCGCAGCGGCATGCTCGATCGTAAAGAGGCTCTTGCGCGCTTTCGCAACGGCAGCTTTCGACGCCGCGAGCTCCGCCGCTTGCAGCGCGCGCTCCGCCGCCAGCACCCGTGACTCCAGCTCTTCGCGAATGATGCGGTAGCGGCGCTCCGCTGCAATCGCGGCGCGCTCTGCACTTTCTGCTTGCTGCGCGAGTGACACCGTCGCCGCGTGGCGCGATTGGAGCTCACGAACTTGGGTTTGTCCGATCGTCAAGCTCTCGCGGACGTACGGGAGCATGGCGTCGAGGTCGGCCAGGGTCCGCGCGCCGAGCGCGACTTCCATCATGACGCCCGGTCCCGCCATGTAGATCTGCGAGACCCGGTCGTCGTAGCTTGATTGCGATTCGCTTTCGGCGACGCGCGCTTGTTGCACCGCAAGACGCAGCCGCAGGGATTCCTCCGCTGCATCGTCCGCGGCGAACGCGGCGTCCCGATATTTCGTCATGAGGGAGTCGAGATCGGCCTGAACCGCCGCGGTGCGCTCCCTGGCGTCGTTCACGTCCGACGCCGGCGACGACAGGGCAGGGGAAATGAGCCGGCCGGCAGCCAGACACGCCAGCACGGCGATCGCAACGAGCCGTCGCCCCCGCACGACTGTAAATTCGGACGTTTCCGGCGCGCGCTTGAGCGAGGCCGAGCCCCAGTATCGAAGCTTTCGGGCATCCGTTTAGAATCACGCGTATGCGGATCGGCATCCTGACCGGCGGAGGCGACGCCCCCGGGCTCAACGCGGTCATCAGGGCCGTGGTGCGGAAGGCGAGCGACATCTACGGCCACGCCGTCATCGGGTTTCGGAACGGCTGGAAGGGGGCCATCGATGCCGAGGTCGAGACCCTCACGCCGGAGTCCGTGAAGGGCATCCTGCCGTGCGGGGGAACGATCCTCGGAACGAGCCGTACGAACCCCTTCAAGATCACCGACGGCGTCACGAAGATTCAGCACACGCTCCAAGCTTTCAACATCGACGCGCTCATCGCCATCGGCGGCGAAGACACGCTCGGCGTCGCGTCCAAGCTCGCGGAGCTCGGCATCAAGACGGTCGGCGTGCCGAAGACGATCGACAACGATTTGAGCGGAACCGACTACACGTTCGGCTTCAATACCGCCGTCGAGATCGCAACCGAAGCGCTCGACCGTTTGCATTCGACGGCCGAGTCGCATCAACGCGTCATGGTCGTCGAGATCATGGGCCGTCACGCGGGCTGGATCGCCATTTACTCCGGCCTCGCAGCGGGCGCGGATGTCGTTCTCATTCCCGAGCGGCCGTTCGATCTGGACGAGGTGTGCGAGCACATCGTGCGTCGCCATCATCGCGGGCGCACCTTCTCCATCGTCGTCGTCGCCGAAGGTGCGACGCCCAAGGAAGGGACGTTCGAGCAGCTCGCCGACGAGAAGGATTCCTTCGGTCACGTCCGGCTCGGGGGCATCGCGAACCGCCTCGCGCCGGAGATCGAAAAGCGCACCGGCTTCGAGACGCGCGTTACGATTCTCGGGCACGTGCAGCGCGGCGGCACACCGACCGCGTTCGACCGTGTGCTCGCGACGCGACTCGGTATCGCCGCGATCGATGCGGTGCACGAAGGCGAGTCCGGCGTCATGGTCGGACTGCGCGGCACCGAAGTCGTCCGCGTTCCTTTGAAGGAAGCGGTTGGCGTGCTGAAGACGGTCGACGACGCCATCTACGCCGTGGCTGAGGTCTTCTTCGGTTGAGCCTGAACGGCTTCGTCGATCTTCGCTCCGACACGGTCACCACACCGACGCCGGAGATGCGCCGCGCCATGGCGGAGGCCGAGGTCGGCGACGACGTCTACGGTGAAGACCCGACGGTCAACAAGCTGCAAGAGCTTGCCGCCGAAATCACCGGAAAAGAAGCGGCGCTGTACGTCCCGAGCGGGACGATGGGAAACCAAGTCGCGCTCCGCACGCTCACGCACCACGGTGACAACGTCATCGTGGAAGAGGGCGCGCACATCCTTCAATACGAGCTGAATGCCGGCCCCGCGCTCAGCGGCGTGCAATTCCGTGCGTTGCCCGGCCGCGGCGGTGTGCTCAACCTCGACGAAGTCCGGGCGATCGCGACGGCACGCACGGGTTGGACAAGTCCGGCCGGCGAGGTTGCGCTTCCCGGCCGCATCAACCTTGTCGCGATGGAGAACACGCACAACCGTGCGTCCGGCGCCATCTATCCGCTCGAGGACATGCGAGCGATGGCGGCGTTCGCGCGCGAGATCGAAGCCGGCGTGTATCTCGACGGCGCTCGCATCTTCAACGCGTCGGTCGCGACGGGGGTGCCCGTCAAGGATTACGCATCTTTGGCCGACATCATGTCGTTCTGCTTCTCGAAGGGGCTCGCGGCGCCCGTCGGATCCTGTCTCGTCGGAAGCACCGACCTCATCGCGCAAGCGCGCGTGTGGCGCAAGCGGTACGGCGGCGGCATGCGTCAAGCCGGCGTGATCGCGGCCGCGTGCATCGTGTCGCTGACACAAATGGTCGACCGTCTTGCCGACGACCATGCAAACGCGAGGCGACTCGCGCAGGGCCTTGCCGAGCTCGAGCCGAAAGGTGTGGACCTCGACACCGTTCAGACGAACATCATCAACTTCGAAGCGGCGCGTGTCGGAAAGGATGCGCGCGCGCTCATGGGTGCGCTGCGCGACGAGGGTGTGCTGACGTCGACCACTCGACCGGGAGCCATCCGGATGCTCACACACAAAGACGTCGAAGACGCAGACGTCGACAGAGCACTGGCCGCGTACAAAAAGGCGCTTACGTAGGCCGGGTCGTAGGCGCAGGCCGGATCCGGAACTCAGCACGGACGCGCAGCGAGATAACCAACGCAGCTCGGTCTGAAGCGACTCCCGACGGGTAAAAGACGTTGCGTGAACGATGCAGTGATCGTCGGTTCCGGGCCGAACGGTTTGGTTGCCGCCAACATCCTCGCGGATGCCGGGTGGGACGTGATCGTTCTCGAGGCGGAGCCCGACCCCGGCGGGGCGGTCAGGAGCGCCGAGATCCTGCCGGGCCATGTATACGACCGGTTCAGCGCGTTCTACCCCCTCGCCGCCGTTTCGCCCGCGCTTCGCGCCCTCTCGCTCGAGGATCACGGTCTCCGGTGGGCCCGCGCTCCGCTCGTCGTCGCGCATCCGTTTCTCGACGGCCGTTGCGCGATCCTCTCCGTCGATAGCCTCGCCACCGCTGCTTCGGTCGAAGCGTTCTCCCCCGGGGACGGTCAAGCGTGGCTCGACCTTCTGGAACGATGGCGGTCGGTCTCCGCGGTCATCATCGACGCGCTGCTCGGGCCCTTCCCTCCGACCGGCGCGGCCCTACGATTGCTGGCGAGATCCGGGCTGCACGAAGCTATCCGCACGACGCGGTTCGCACTGCTTCCGGTGCGGCGCATGGCCGAAGAGACCTTCTCGGGCATCGGCGCCGCGATGCTGCTCGGCGGCAACGCGCTGCACGCCGATCTCTCCCCCGAGGAAAGCCTCTCCGGACTTTTCGGATGGATGCTCGCGAGCATCGGCCAGCAGTTCGGATATCCCGTACCCGAAGGTGGATCAGGCGCTCTCACCGCAGCGCTCGTACGGCGCCTCGCGTCGCGAGGTGGCCGCGTCGAGTGTGGACGCCGTGTATCGGGCATCGAGATCCGATCGGGCGTCGCGAGCGGTGTCAGAACCGAAGACGGAGGTCTCCTGCCTGCGCGACGCGCCGTCCTCGCCGACGTATCCGCGCCATCGCTGTACTTCCAGCTCGTGGGGCGAGAGCGGCTCCCCTCGGCCTTCGTCGACGATCTCGAACACTTCGCGTTCGACGATGCAACGTTCAAAATAGATTGGGTTCTCGACGGTCCCGTCCCATGGACCTGCGTCGAGGCCGCCTCGGCCGGAACCATCCATCTTGCGCGGGACATGGACCACCTTACGATTGTCGCTGCTCAGCTCGCGACCGGGACCATCCCCGCCGATCCTTACGTGATCTTCGGCCAATCCACGGTCGCCGACCCGACGCGGGCTCCGGCAGGCCGTCATGTGACGTGGGCATACACGCATGTACCGCAGCATGTGCGAGGCGACGCGGGCGGAGATCTGAAAGGTCTGTGGGATGCATCCGAGACCCAAGCGTTCGCCGATCGCATCGAAACACGGATCGAGGCCTACGCGCCGGGCTTCAGGGATCGGATCGTCGTCCGTCGCATCACCTCCCCGTACGACCTCGAGGATGCGGACGCAAACCTCGTCAACGGAGCGCTGAACGGCGGCACATCGGCTCTTTGGCAGCAGCTGATATTCCGCCCTGTGCCGGGGTTGGGACGTCCGGAGACCCCGATCAAGAACCTCTACCTGGCCTCCGCCTCGGCGCATCCGGGAGGAGGCGTGCACGGCGCCTGCGGCGCCAACGCGGCGAGGGCGGCCCTGGCGGGCGACCGCCGACGGCGGGTCACCGCACCCGCCAGCGCGCTG
>JBHELL010000020.1:0-3742 GCA_046263075.1 Actinomycetota bacterium
ATGTTGCACGTCATCCACAGCCCGCCCGTGCGGTTGATCATCTGATGCGTGAGCGCCGTCGGCTCGCCTTTCGGTTCGGTCCTGCCTTCGACCGCAGGTGCCTCCCCATGCGCAGCGAGGGCGTCGAGCGCGCGCTCGAGCCAATCCGGCGCCGGCTCGCAGTCGACGTCGGTGAATGCGATCACATCGGCGGTCGCGGCAGCGATCCCTGCGTTTCGCGCGGCCGCCGGACCTTTGTTCGTCACCTGCTCGACGAGCACGATGGCGCACCGGCCCGCGAACGCACGGACGCGCGCGACGGTGTCGTCGGTTGAGCCATCGTCGACGACGACGACCTCGTAGCGGTTCGCCTCGAGCGTCTGCGTGTCGAGCGCGCGCAAGCATCCCTCGACGAGCGTCCCTCCGTTGTAGACGGGGACGACGACGGAAACGGCGAGACCGCGAGGGGCGGCAGCGCGCCCGGTTGGGCGCTCATCTCGAGCCGGGCTCACGCCGCACCCTCGCGCTCTCGCCGCACGGTTCCGTACAGAGCGATCACGCGTTCGACGTGGCTAACGAGCGAGAACCGCAGTTGTGCTTGTTGACGGCCGGCATCACCCATCCGCTGTCTCGCCGCAGGGTCCCGGACAAGCTCGTCGATCGTGCGGCCGAGGGCACGGACGTCGCCGTGCGCCACGATCCGGCCGGTCACGCCGTCGTCGAGCCACTCGCGGATCCCGCCCGCATCGAAAGCGAGAACCGGCCGCGCGGCGGCCATCGCCTCGATCCCGATGATGCCGAACGGCTCCGGCCACATCGACGGGACCGCGACGAGCGCGGCTTGCCGCATCCACCCCGCGAGCTCCGAGGCCGTGAGCCAGCCCGTGAACGTGATCCGGTGCGGTCCCGGCGCCGTTCGCGCGCGCGCTTCGAGCGCGTGCCGCTCGTGCCCGTCGCCGGCGATGACGAGATGCACCGGCGTCTCCACCGACGTCAGCGCGTCGATCAGCTGATGGAAGCCTTTCTCCTTGTTGAGCCGTCCGCTCGCGAGCACGACCGGACGTCGCTCGCCGCCCGGCGGATCGATCGCCGTCACGGCGGGCGGGACCGGGTAATGCGTCACCGTGACGAGGCGCTCGTCGATGCCGCTTTCCACGATCCGGTCTCTGATCCATCCTGAGAACACCTGCAGGTGCACAGCCGCCGCGGCGTCGTGCGTCTCGCGCCAGCCCTTGTAGGGCTTCAGCGTGACGTTCGCGCGCAGCGAGCCGCAGTGCGCGATCACGTTGTACATCAGGCAGCGGGCGCCGGGGTCGACGGTGCAGATCCGTTTCCACGCCGCCCAGTACTTGGTGCCGACCGGACAATGCACCCGGTGATCCGGCACGGCGAGCAGCACCGGCGCCCGCTGCGCCGCAGCGCGCGCGACCCACGGGACGTCGGGCATGTGGACGTGGACCACGTCGGGTGCGAACGAGCCGAGCGCTGCGTGCAGCGCTTCGACGTCCGGCGTGGTGTCCCCCGCAAGCGCGCGGATCTCGAAGCCTTCGCGCACCTCGTCGCGCGAACGGTCGGGCTCGAGGGCGAACGCGAGCGCGACCTGGTGACCGGCGTCGCGCAACCCGTCGCACAGCGCGCGCACGTAGGTCTCTGCTCCTCCGCGGACCGACCCGTAGCGCGCGACGTGCAGGATCCTCATGTGCGCGCGACCTCCCGAAGGAACCGGTGAAGCTCGCGCGCGATCGCGTGCGGCGAAAACAACCGCGCGACCGCGGCTCGCCCCGCTTCGCCCATGCCGCGCCCGCGATCGTCGGCGCCGCAGAACCGGTCCAGGGCTGCCGTCAGTGCCGCGACGTCTCCTTCGCGGACGATCGCGCCGCCGGCGGTCGTGGCGACCGTCTTCGCCAGCTCGCCGGAGTCGCTCACGACGACGGGCACGCCTGCCGCGTTCGCTTCGATCACGATGCGGCCGAATTGCTCCTTCCACGTGCGCGTCGACAGGGACGGCACCGCGACGAGGTCCATCGACGCATACCACTGGGGCACCTCGTCGTGCGGAACCGCTCCCGCGAACTCATTGCGGATGCCGAGCTGCGTTGCGCGCGCGCGCGCCTCGTCCCGCAGCGGTCCGTCCCCGACGACGAGCAACGATGCGTCCTGCTCCATCGCGGCAACCGCCGCGATCAGATCCATGATGCCTTTCTCGGGCACGAGCCGCCCCACGAATCCGATCACCGGCCGCGGGAGGTCGCTGCGGCGGCGCACCGGCTCGACGTAGCGCGCGATGTCGACGCCGTGCGGGAAACGTCCGACCGGGCCGGTGAAGCCGAGCGCGCGCACGACGCCTTCGGCGGTGTCGTTGCGGACGGTGACGCCGGCCCCCTTGCGCAGCACGCGCGCGCGCATCTGCCGGAACGGCGGAGGCAATCGTCGAGCCACGTTCTGGTTCTCGTGCACCACGAAACGAACGCTCTCGCGCGCGACCTGAAGCGCCGCCACGGAGTGCGGCTCCTCCTCCACGAACACGACATCGGCGGTTTCGCTCTTCAAAACGTCGCGCAGCCCCCGGTACGTGATGAGGTGGATGCCGCGCTGCCCGATCACCGGCTTGAAGCCCCCGAGGACGCCGAGGGGGATCAGGCGGGCTTTCGACCCGGGCAGCTCGGTCAGGGTCACGCGACCGCGGATGTCGGTGTCGAGCGCGCGCGGCACGACGACGGCGACATCGGCTCCGTCGTCCGCGAGTGCGGCGAACGGCTCCTGATTCACGTCGATCACCGCCGCGTGGCTGACGGCGAGCACGCGCAACGGCCGGTCGTCGATCACGGATGCGATGATACGGGCCCATGCTGAACCAACTCTGGCGCTACGCACCGGTTCTCCGGATGCTCCGGGATGAATACGGTTCGATCCTCGAGGTTGGATCGGGGGTCGACGGGATCTCGCAGTTCCTTCGCCGGCCGGTGATCGGGCTCGAGATCCGCTTCTACGCGCCGCCGGGATCGTGGCTGTGGCCCGTGTGCGGGACCGCGACCCGGCTCCCGTTCGCGGACGGGTCGGTCGACGTCGTGCTCGTGATGGACACCCTCGAGCATGTTCCGCCTTCGTTGCGTGCGCGCTGCATCGAGGAAGCGACCCGGGTCGCGCGACGCCGAGTCATCATCGGCGGACCGATGGGAGCGCGCGCGCGGCGCTCGGACGAGCGGCTCGCCGCGTATTACCGCGAGCGCTCGCTACCGGTCCCGGACTGGCTGCAAGAGCATCTCGTGGAGCGCGCGCCGGACGTGTCCGACGTCGTCGGGGCGCTGCGGCTGAGCGGCTGGACGGTGCGCGCGCGCGGCAACGAGAACGCGCCGATCCATCTCGGCATCATGCGCGCGGAGACGCGCAAGGTGTGGTTCAAGGTCTTCGGACGTTTGCGAAGGCATGCGCCGGGAGCAGTGACGCGCGTTGCGCGCGCGCTCCGGCTCCCGCCGTATTACAGCTATCTCATCGAAGCCGTCCGCGAACCGTAACGGTTCAGCCGCGCGCGGCCGCCTCCCAAAGCGGCGAGAAGTCCGCCGACCTTTGATCCAAGAACGGCTAACGACTTGGCATCTGAGCGGCGAGCGGCGCGGAGCGAAGGCGCGGGAGATGGCCCGCTCCTGATGCGACTTAACCGGCGTGTCGGCGAACAACGCCTCGGCGATCTCGTTGGTGGCTGCGGGCCGTGTTCAATCGGCCGTTCCGAAGAATGAATCTTCGACGGTTCTTGGCCAGATGC
>JBHELL010000021.1:0-3156 GCA_046263075.1 Actinomycetota bacterium
CAAGCGACGTCCGGTAGCTGGATCTACGCCTGCTGAGGCTGTGATTCGCCAGCTTCCGGTCTTGTGCTGGCGGATGTGACCGCGCGATCTCATGCTCCGGCTCCGATGTCGGCTATTGACTGCCTAGATCGAGCGTACGGATCCAGATGACACGTTCTGACGGACGGCGGACTGCGCGCTGATCCAGCGAAACAGCGCGTCCCTGGGGATAACGACTCGCCGTTCCCCCAGCCGGAGGACGGGGAGCACACCGGCCCGGACCAGGGCGTAGGCAAGATCAGCACTGATACGAAGCACCTTCGCCGCCTCGCGTACCGTCAGCAGGTCCGGAAGCTTCTCGCCGCCGCTGGCTTCGGTCCCGGTCATGCGGAACGCTCCTTCGCCTCGACCGTCGCGATCCCCTCAAGCTTCGCAAGTCGCTCGCGTACGACAGCCTGCCCTTCGATGAGCCGATCGACCTTCGCTTCGAGCCGTTCCAGCGAGCGCGCGAGTGGAACCCCCGGCGCGTTACCGACGGACTTCCGCAGGGATCGATTGTTCTCCAGATAGCCGAGAACGGCGGCAAGCGTCGGCGGAGCGGCGGCGATGATCGCAACGATGACGGCCGCTCTCACGCTGTCTCCTTCGAGACCAGTCGTGCGAGATCACCGAAGCTGAGTCGTGTCTCTGATCCGATCGGCAACCAGTTGTTGCCGATCGGATCTTGTTCGTGTCGATCGACACTCGTCGTTACCGTGTAGAGCCCGCGAACCGGATAGAGGCGCTTGCGCACCGCCGTTTCTCGCTCGGGATCGGGGAAGCTGAACGCCAGAAGATCGGGCTTGGCTTCGGCTAAGGCGAGGCTCGCGTATCGCAGGAGCTTGGCTGCGACTTTGCCCGGACTCTCGGTGCCCCGATCGATCTCGACTGCGAAGCAGATCGGACCGACCGGCGTTTCCATGTAGCAGAAGCCGTCGGGCTCCGCCGTCTCAGGCCACCGCTGCTTGCACGACGCTTCGTTGATCCACTCCAGGACCGCATACGGCGGGTGGCTCCGACATGTCCGAATGAGCTTGGCGAAGAAGGAATTGGTCGCTGAAGTATGGCGTCGCTTCGGGTTCCAGGGCAGACCGTCGAGGTCTTCGGTTCGGAAGCGTAGATCGCGGTACTCGATACCTCGATCGGCAGCGATGATGCGCGCACCTGCTTCGGCCAAAACGTAGTGGAACGGGGAGGACCCTCGATAGACCCGTGGCCTGAAGCGATCAACCACTTCCAACTCGGTTGAGAGGATGAGCATCCTGCGACGAGCAACAGAGTATGAGTCGAAGAAGACGTCAGTGAGTTGATGGATATCGAGGAAACGATGCTCTCGGATCAGATGAAGGATCTGTACATCTCGAGCTGTGATGTGTTGGCTAAGGGAAAGAAGTCCGGATCTCCGGACGGACGGGCGCTTACGCGCCCGGCCGGGGCGGGGAGTCCTGCGGCGGGCTGAGCCACCCATCAGCGACTCCCGCCTGCGGGTTCGGTCGGCCGGGGGTGGCGCAGTCCTGGTTGCGCCACCGGCTGATCCCCCGGTTGATGCACCGACTGCGCCACGGGTTGATTCCCGCCTACGAACGCGCCCTGGCGCTCGTTGATCTTGGTGTCGATCGTCTCGCGTGTCTCTGCGAAACGCTCAGCCGAAACTCGTCGCACGTCGGCGGCGCGATCGGATGAACCCGCCTCAAGGGGAATCGTTCGGAAGGTGAAGGGCGCGCCATGCCCGCCCTCGATGCTCGGCCGGCATGCGGCTTGGTAGGCGGCCAAGTGAGAAAGGTCGTGCTCGCCAATCAACGGCTTGAAATGCTTCTCCATGGCGCCTGCGTCTTCGGGCGAGCAGGCAAAGACGACTTTGGTGCGCGCGTTGGCCTCAAGTGCCGCTCGCATCTCACGGGGAAGCTGCCCGAGGTGTTGGTGCGCCAGCACGAGCGAGAGGCGGTAGCCGCGAGCCTCGGCGAGCAGATCCTCGAACGACTTCGGCAGGGCGAGATAGTTGTGCATCTCGTCGACGTAAAGCGTCGTGTCGGGTCTCTGATCCTCGGGCAATGACGCTCGCCGCATGCACGCTTGCCACACGCGAGCAACGACGAACGCGCCCAACAGCCTGGAGGTCTCTTCCCCGAGCGTGCCCTTCGGGATGCGCACCAACAGCAGTCCGCCCTCGTCGACGATCCGTCCGACGTCGAGCTTTGGTTTTGGTTGCCCGACGACCGCTCGCACCGGACCACGCAACAGAAACGCCCGGAGCTTGTTCAGCAGCGGGGCGATGTGCTGGTTCCGCTGCGCCTCGGGCATGCGTTCGAACAGATCCCAGAACATGGAGAGTCCGACGACAGAAATCTTCTGAGCACGGATGGCGCGGCGCCACTCAGGGCTGGTGAGAAGAAGAGGTACTTCGGCAAGCGTCGCGCCGGGGATCTGCTTCAGGGTCAGACACGCAGCGCGCATGATGTCGTCGGTACGCGGACCCCACCAGGGTTCATAGATCCGCTTGAAAACCCCGAGCACGTGATCGACGGCGAGATCGTGATCCTCGCCCTCCAACACGTTCAAGCCGACCGCGTTGATCTGGTCGTCTGGGTCAAGCACGCACGTTCTGTCTTCAGCAACCTTTGGCAGCCGTTGCAGGATCGACTCGACGAGATCACCCTTGGGATCGATCACGACGGCGCTGCGTCCGGCTTCCGCGTCTTGCAGGATCATCCGTGCGAGCAGCGTCGACTTTCCCGTCCCCGTCTCGCCGATCACGTGAAGGTGATGCCGCGCGTCGGCGATGGAAACGGCGACGTGACGCTTGGCGACTGCGTGATCAGAGGTTCCAAGGGTGCGGCCCTCGCGCGGAAGTATCTTCGGCGGCGCGACTGTTGCGGCGCCCGCGCGCTCGAGGCCGGGCACAGCGCCGGCGGCAGGCAGGGTCGCGAGTTGTGCAAGTTCGGGGACCGACAATAGATACGGCCGCGAGAGCACGCGTTGGCGAATCCGTTTCGCGCCGTGTCGCACACGACGGCGACGGAAGCCGTTTCGTCCTTCGAACAATGCATACGCTCCGGCAAGCGCATGGATGCGCCCGCGCGCTTGCTCACGATTGGGTGAAGCGACGGCGACTCGCACGACGCAGTGCCACAGCGGCGA
>JBHELL010000022.1:0-23882 GCA_046263075.1 Actinomycetota bacterium
TGCTAGGCCCGCTCGCCGCGTTTCCCGTGCGCCTTTATCAGCTCACACTGGGCAAGCTCCTGCCGTCGCGTTGCCGTTTCTTTCCATCCTGCTCGAGCTACGCGGTAGAGGCTTTCCGTACGAACGGCCTGGTCAAGGGCGGCTTGCAAACCCTATGGCGGCTCGTGCGCTGTGGGCCGTGGTCCGCGGGCGGGTTCGACCCGGTGGGTCACGTCGGCCCCGCTCCGGTCCGGGCAACTGCCCAGATCCTTCGTCGAGCTCACCACAGTCATGGCTGAGATCATCGGCGGGATCATGCGCGCCCTCGGCGCGGCGCTCTCATACATCTACGCCGGGCTGCACAACTACGCGATCGCGATCATCGCATTGACGCTCGGCGTGCGCGCGCTCCTTCTTCCACTGACGGTGAAGTCCACGAAGTCGATGGCTGCGATGCAGAAGGCGCAGCCGGAGATGAAGAAGATCCAGAACAAGTACAAGGAGCTGCAGAAGAAGGCACGGGACCGGATGGAGGTCCAGCAGCTTCGTCTCGAGATGAACCGGGAGATGTCCGAGGTGATGCGCGCGCACGGCGCGAACCCGGCGGGGGGCTGCCTCCCGATGCTCGCTCAGTTCCCGGTTCTGATCGCGATGTTCGCCGTGATGCGGGTCGCGATCCCTGTGATCGCGACACCGGCGAGCGGACCGCTCCCGTCCAACACGTTCGGGGATCTGAAGAACCTGCGCAATGTGATCTGCCGACCCGTCGACGCCTCGGGGAACCTGACCCTGCCGCAACCGAACGGCTCGACTCCCGTCGGGATCCGCTGCCCTCTGCCGGACGGATCGCAGAAGGACTTTACGCTCGATGTCGCAGCGTACGATGCCAAGGCCGACGCGAACGGCCTGCGTGACCCCCATACGAACGCCCCGCCGAAGGACAACAAGGCCGGATGGATCTCCGCCTGCCAACCTGTGCAGATCAAGGGCGAAGGGGACCTCCGGTTCCTATGCAGGTCGGCCCTCGGAACCGGGCACCTGCCGAAAGACAGCAAGCTCTTCGCAGACGTCAGCCACGACCGAGCGACGATCTTCGGCATGCACCCCGGATGTACCGCGACCCAGGTCTCTTCGAAGAGCCGGGTCGACCAGTGCACGCTTGATCCGCACGCCGGCGGCTCGGCGAGAGGGATTCCCTACTACCTGCTGATCCTCATCGTCGTCGCGACGAGCTACTACTCGGCCCGGCAGCTCAACGAGCGGACCGCCAAAGGGGGCGGGCAGATCAACCCCCAGGCCCAGATGATGGCTCGGATAACGCCGGTCTTCTTTGGGTTCATCTCGCTGAATCTGCCTGCCGGAGCGAATCTCTACTTCCTGACGCAGAACATCTGGCAGATCGGCCAGCAGCACGTCCAATTCAAGATGCAGGACCGAGAGGAAGCCGCGGGCGGTCCGCCGGAAAGGCCGAAGGCAGTGCCGCGCGCTGCGCTGGTCGAAGATGAAAAACCCCAGGTCAGGCGCTCAGGGAAGCCCCAGCAAGGCTCGAAGAAGCGGAAGAAGCGGAGACGCCGGTGAGCGACGAGGCTCCGGCGCCGGAGCTGACGGCCGAGCAGCTCGACGATCTGCTCGATGACCAAGCCGATGCCGCGGAAGACTTTCTGAACGGCCTGCTCGATGTGCTGGACCTAGACGGAGAGGCCGAGGCCGACATCGAGGACGACATGATCCTCGTCGACGTCAGCGGCCCAGACATGGGCCTCCTGATCGGCCGTCATGGCTCCACCCTCGAGGCGCTCCAGGAGCTCACGCGGGCTGCGGTTCAGCATGCGAGTGCGACACGGGTGAAGCTGGCCCTTGATATCGAGGGGTACCGGGAGCGTCAGCGTGAGATCCTCGGACGCCGCGCGCGCTCCGTCGCCGCGAAGGTTCTCGAGGAGCGCACCGCCGTTGAATTCGAGCCGATGACCGCGTTCGAGCGGAAGGTGATCCACTCCGTCTTGGCAGAGATGGACGGAGTGATTACAGCAAGTGAGGGCGAAGAGCCGGAGCGGTACATCGTTGTGAAGCCGGCGTAACGATGTAACACGTGAAACATCGCCGGCCGGCCGCGCATGTAAATCGTGAAACATCCGCCGCTCCGCGAGCCGCCCCCGCCCCGCGCCTAGCATGGCGGTTGATGGAACGGCAGTCGCCAGACGTATCGGTGATCGGGCAGCTGCTTCGCGAGCTGGGGCTGTCGGCCTCGCTCCTGTCCCCATTGATCTCGCACGCGTCCGCTGTTGCGCATCACGCCGACCGGCTCGGGTTGGTGACGGAACGGTCGGTCGAGGCCGTCATCGCACGCCACACGGCGGATTCGCTGCTTTTCGCGCTTGCGCGCGCGCCCGAACAGGGCGAGCGATGGGTCGACGTCGGTTCCGGCGCGGGCTTCCCGGGATTGGTGCTCGCGTGCTGCTATGCGCAAGCGGGATTCACCCTCGTCGAGCCACAGACGCGGCGAGCAGGCTTTCTCGAGGCGGAATGCGCGCGCTTGGGGCTCGACAACGTCGACGTGGTCATCGCGCGCGCAGCCGACCTGGCGCCGGAGTTCGATGTGGCAACCGCGCGCGCGCTGGCCGACCCTGCGATCGCCCTGGAAACGTTGCATCGGCTCGCCGATCGCGTGCTTGTGGCAGTCGGGGGCCGCGTTCCGACCCCTGCCGGCGTCGACGACATCGACGTTCGCCGCGCCAACGTTGACTCGCCCGGTCGCATCTTTATGATTGCCCCGCGTCGCGGTGGAGCATGAGATGACCGAACATTATGTCAACTCAGAACAGGAAGAAACTGCCAGAAATGGGTTAGTCTTCGCGCTCGCGAACCAAAAGGGCGGTGTCGGCAAGACCACGACTGCCGTCAACCTCGCCGCGTGCCTCGCCGAGGCGGGCGCGCGCGTGCTGCTCGTCGATCTCGACCCGCAGGGCAACGCGTCGACCGGCGTCGGGCTCGACCGGGCATCGGTCAAGGCCGGAACGTATGAGGTCCTCGGAGGAACCGAGCCGCAAGAGGCGATCGCCCCTGCGGGGGAGCGGCTCGACATCATGCCGTCGACGATCGACCTGGCCGGCGCGGAGATCGAGCTCGTCTCTGCGTTCGCGCGCGAGACGAAGCTGCGAGCAGCGCTGGCGCCGTTGCGTCTCCGCTACGACTACATCTTGATCGACTCACCTCCTTCGCTCGGGTTGCTCACCATCAACGCGCTGGCCGCATGCGATGAAGTGATCGTGCCGATCCAGTGCGAGTACTACGCGCTCGAAGGGCTCGGCCAGCTGATGCGGACGGTCGATCTCGTGCGCGACGGCTTGCACCCGCGTCTGAAGATCGGCGGCGTTGTGCTCACGATGTTCGACGCGCGCACGAAGCTCGCCGAGCAGGTCGTCGCGGAGGTCAAGCAACACTTCGGCGATGCGGTGTTCCGCAGCGTGATCCCGCGGAGCGTGCGCTTGTCCGAAGCGCCGGGCTTCGGGAAACCGATCATCGCCTACGACTCTATGAATCGCGCATCGACCGCGTATCGCGAGCTCGCGAAAGAAGTCGTCAAACGTTGGCCGACAGGGGAGCAACCATGAGTGCGATCAAAGGTGGACTTGGGCGAGGGTTGAGCGCGATCCTTCCGGCTGAGTCGGCGAGCACATTGGGTATCGCTTTGCGGGACGTCCCCGTCGACGAGATCCGGCGCAACCCCAAGCAACCGCGCGCGACTTTCGACGAGGGCGCGCTGGAAGAGCTGACGGCATCTATCAAGCAGGTAGGCCTCTTGCAACCGATCGTCGTTCGCGAGACCCCGACAGGTTTCGAGCTCATCGTCGGCGAGCGGCGGCTCCGTGCTTCGCGCGCGGCGGGGTTGATGACGATCCCCGTCATCGTGCGTGACGCAGGCGACGAGCAGTTACTGCGTGATGCTCTCATCGAGAACATCCAACGCGTCGACCTCAGCCCGATGGAGGAAGCCGCCGCGTACAGGCAGCTCGTGGACGACTTCGGCGCGACGCACGAAGAGATCGCCGCACGCGTCGGGAAGAGCCGCGTCTCGGTCACGAACGCGCTTCGTCTTCTGAACCTCGCCCCGGAGGTGCAGCAGCGCGTCGCCGGTGGATCGATCACCGCAGCACACGCTCGCGCGATCGGGGCGCTCGCGGATCACGGCGCGCAAGCGCGGCTCGGCGCGCGCGTCGTCGCCGAGCAGTTGAGCGTGCGCCAGACCGAAGACCTGGTGCGGATGATGGCCGGAGCCGGCGAGGCCGAGCTCGCGAAGCGCTCGATCGCACGGCGACGCGGCTCGAACGCGGATCGACCGGCAGGGATACTCGAAGCCGAGATGCTCTTGTCCGATATCCTTGGCACCCGGGTTACCGTCGAGGCGCGACGAGCGCGCGGCCGCATCGTGATCGAGTACGCGGATTTCGAGGACCTCGATCGCATCGTGCGGGCGATCCAGCGCTAGCACGCCGGGAAGGACCACATGGAGTTCCGCCGTATCGATCGGCTGCCGCCGTACGTCCTGAGCGTCGTCACCGACCTCAAGGCTGCCGCGCGCCGAGCCGGCGAGGACATCATCGATCTCGGGATGGGGAACCCTGATCTGGCGACGCCGCAACGCGTGGTGGACAAGCTTGCCGAGGCGGCGCAGAACCCGCGCAACCATCGGTACTCGACGAGACGTGGCATCCCGAAGCTCCGGCGCGCGATCTGCGATTGGTACGAACGCCGGTACGGCATCAGCCTCGATCCAGAGACGGAAGCGATGTCGACGATGGGAGCCAAGGACGCCATAAGCCACATGGCGTGGACGCTCGTCGGCGCAGGCGACTCCGCGCTCGTCCCGGAGCCGACATACCCGATCCATACATTCGGTGTCGCCCTTGCCGGCGCGGACGTGCGGAGCGTGCCGCTCGCGGCCGACGCCGACTTCTTCGCGAACCTCAAGGACGTGTACGAGTCCACTTGGCCGCGTCCGCGGCTCGTCATCACGTCGTTCCCGCACAACCCAACCACTGCCTGCGTCGATCGCGCGTTCTTCGAACGGCTGGTCGCGTTCGCGAAGGAACACGACATGTTCGTCGTGCATGACTTCGCATACTCCGATCTTTGCTTCGACGGCTACGAGGCGCCGTCGTTCCTGTCCGTGCCGGGAGCGAAAGACGTCGGTGTCGAGATCTTCTCGATGTCCAAGTCGTTCTCGATGGCCGGCTGGCGTATCGCGTTCGTCGTCGGCAATGCGGAGATGCTGGCGGCACTGAACCGGCTGAAGAGCTATCTCGATTACGGTGTGTTCCAGCCGATACAGATCGCCGCGATCATCCCGCTGAACGACTGTGAAGACGAGACGAAGGTGTTCCGCGACACCTACGCCGCGCGCCGGGATGCATTGATCGATGGGCTCGCGCGCGCTGGGTGGAACGTTCCGAGCCCGAAAGCGACGATGTTCGTCTGGGCGCAGATCCCCGAAGAGTTCAAGGAGATGGGCTCGGTCGAGTTCGCGAAGAAACTGTTGCACGAGGGAAAGGTCGCGGTTTCGCCCGGTGCGGGTTTCGGCCGCGCGGGCGACGGCTTCGTGCGGTTCGCGTTGATCGAGAACGAGCATCGCATCCGCCAAGCGACGCGAGGCATCCGCAAGGCGCTCGGCGGCTGATGGCGACGAAGACGGTTCGGTCGAGCTTCGCCGGCGGCGAAGCGAAGCGCGCGATGACCGCGACGATCGCAGGCGCGGCGCTCGGCCTCGTCGCGGCGTTGTTCGCGCGCAAGGAAGCGCGCCCGTCCCGCGACGCGCGCGCGCCAAGCGACGCCCGCGCCGAGCCCGCGAAGGCGAGCCGAAAGGGAGATCGATAACGCGATGCCGCGCGAGATCCGCGACCTCACGCACACCAACGTGGACGACATCCCTCGTCCGTGTCGCGGATGCGTGTTCTGGGAGTACGCGCCGGCGGATCGCGCTCTGACGCTCGGCGCGCACGATGCAGACTTTGAGAAGGAAGCGTGGACATCCGAGCAAGCGCTCGTGTACGGCTCGTCGGGGAAGATCGCCTACGTCGACGGAGGCGTTGCCGGGTACGCGTTGTGCGGCGCGCCCGAGGCGTTCCACGGTGCGGATGTCTTCCCGCTCCGCATATCGCGCGACGCCTTGTTCTTGGCGACGATCCGCATCCTGCCGGAGTACTCCGGACGCGGCGTCGGCAAGGCACTCGTGCATGCCGTGTTGAAAGAAGCGAAAGCACGAGGGAAGCGCGCCGTGGAAGCGTACGGGGACCGCCAGTGGAAGCACGAAGCGTGCATCTTGCCCGCGGTCTTCCTCGAAGTCGTCGGCTTCCGGGTCAAGCGAGAGCACCAGCGTTTCCCGCTGTACCGGCTCGACATCGGATCACTCGCGAAGCACCGGCAGAACATCGAAGCCGCCGTGGAGGCGTTCCTCGAGTCAGTCTTCGCAGAGCAACCCGCGATCCCGCAGCCGGCGCGCTGAAGCCCTACACCGCTGCCGCGATCTGTGTGAAGCGCCGGACGGCTTCGGCGACGGCATCTGCCGCGCGCGCTTGAACCGCCGGATCCGCGAGCAGCTTCTCGTCCTCGGGGTCGGTGAGCGTCCCCACCTCGACGAGCACGGCCGGCATGCGCGTTTCACGGAGGACGGGGAACGTCTTCGCATGCGACCGACCGTCGACGAACCCAAGTGCGCATATCTCCTCGAGCAAGAGCTCTGCCAGCTGCGCGCCGGCCTCTGAGTGGAACCGCTCGTGACCGAAGTAGAACGCCGACGAGCCGCGTGTTCCCGGCTCGCCGCCGCCGAGGTGGATCGAGACGAAGATGTCGCCCTCGAGCGCATTCGCGAGTGCCGCGCGCTCGGACTCCGTCGGCGCGTCTTCGGCTCGGCGTGCCACGAATACCTGCGCGCCGGCTGCGACGAGCCGCGCTTCGGCACGATGCGCGATCGCGTAACAGATCTGATCCTCGCGCGCGCCTGTCGCCCCTATATGTCCGGCATCGTCGCCTCCGTGACCGGGGTCGAGGACGACACGCATCCCCGCAACCGACAATGCGCGCGCCCGTATCGCTTCACGTTCGCGGATGCCGACGGCGGGCGTATCGCCGGCCAGACGAGGGAGACCGCGCAGCGCGCGCACGGTCCGCTCGCCGACGACGCCGTCCGTCGGCAAGCCGTAGTTGCGTTGGAAGTCGCGGATCGCCGCGTCGGTTCGCGGTCCGTGGATCCCATCGATGCGACCGCAGTCGAACCCGAACGTTCCGAGCGTGTCTTGCAGCGCGCGGACGTCGTCGCCGTGGAAGTGGGGCGCGCGCAGGTACAGCACGCGATCGCCGAGATGCCACGAGGCCTCGACGAGCTCCGACCACGTGTCTTTGCCGACGATGCCGTCGACGAGGATGCCGCGCGCCTGCTGGAACGCGCGCAACGCACTAGCGGTTTGCTCGCCGAACGTTGAACGCTCGTCCGCCGGAACGACGTACCCCAGTCGCGCAAGGCGCTGCTGAACGTCGAGGACGTGCTGTCCCCTGTCGCCCCTGCGGATCAGCTGCATGTGCTCATGTACCGCGACAGCCGCCGGCGCGCCAGGTAGAGCGCGTGCCGTCAGGCCAGGTAGGACTGCACCTCGGAGAGGATCTGCGCTTTGCCGCGCGCGCCCACCAGCCGCACCTTCTCGACGCCGTCGACGAACAGCAGCATCGACGGGATCGACAGGATCCCGTACCGGCGAGAGATCTCGGGGTTGCTGTCGACGTCCATCTTGCCGACGACGAGCTTGTCCTTCTCTTCGATGGCGATCTCGTCGATCACGGGGGCGACCATGTGGCACGGACCGCACCAATCCGCCCAGAAGTCGATCAGAACGGGCTTCCCGCTCTTGATGACTTGCTCCTCGAAGTTGGAGTCGGTGATCTCTACGGTGTTCGCGCCCATCGTTCCTCCGTTTACGTTTGCTGGGAGAAGACTACCCTCTCTCTCCGACAGCCGAAAACGCGGCAGATCATCCCAATATTCCTTCTCCGGACTGCCGCGCCCCGCGCTGCCAAGGTCGGCTCGCTCCGCACTCAGCCTCGAATACACGTCACCACGCCGAATGGGACCTTCTCCTTCGACGGCGCGAAGCCGGGTCATCCGAACGCCGAGCCGGCGTCGTGCACGTTCGGCGGCACGCTGTTCGAGGGCGTGTCGATCGAAGGTTCATTCGACGCGACGGTGAGGGGCCGGCCCGCCTAAAGCTTCCCCGCTTGGACGTCCAGCGCGCGCGCGCGAAGCGCGCGCGCCAGGCCGTCCTTCGCTTCGATCAAGCCGCGCCGCAACGGCCAGGGCAGATCCGGATGCGCCTCGAGGTACGAATCCGTGCTCGCCACTGTTGCGTCTTCGACGAGCACCCGCGGGAACATCCCGCGGCAGAAGAACACGGCGATCTCGGGCGGCTTCGTGTCCCAGAACCTCATGAGCGTCTCGAAGTACGGCTCGACGTACGGCCGGACGAGGTCGGCTTGGTCGGCGAGTGCGAACCCCGTCGAGTACGCGGCCTTCTCGTAGAACGAGAGCGAATCGTCCTCGACGATCTTCCCCCAGGCTTCGGCTTTCGCGCCGGGCGCGGGACGGACCGCGCGCGCGCCGGCCGCTTGCCGCGCCCCTTGGTCCGTCGGGTCGCGCTCCAGCTCGTCGGCGATCGACCTCTCGTCGAGCTTCCCGATCGACGACAGCGCGTTCACGATCGCCCACCGCAGATCGGTGTCGACCTTCAAGCCGTCGAAGGGGTTGTCCCCGTCGAGCAGCCCGCGCACGATCGCGACGTGCTCGTCGCTTCGAGCGGCGCCGATGAGCTGGCGTGCCCACACGAGCTGGAGGTCGGATCCGGCCTCGCATCGCCGCAGCTCTTCGAGGGCTCTCGTCGCGAGCTGGAGCCGCAACGCGTCGCGATTCGCGGGATCCCCGTAGAGCGTGAATGCATTCGTCGCTTGCGCGAGAAGGTTGCCCACCGTTCCCGGGTCGTCCTCGACGTGCACGTTATTCAAGACGAGCCGCACGTAGTCTCGCGCTGCGAGCTCGGCGTCGCGGAGCTGATCCGTTGCCGCCGTCCAGATGAGCGCGCGCGCCAGCGGATCGGGCAGCGTCGCTAGATGTTCGGTGACCGTGCGCAACGACCGCTCGTCGAGCCGGATCTTGCAATACGAAAGGTCGTCGTCGTTGATCAGCAGCAGATCCGGCACCGGCTCGCCGGCGAGACCCGGGACATCGGTCGTCGCTCCGGACGCGTCGAGGTGGATCTGCTTGCGCCGGACGAGCGAGCCGTTCGCGAGGTCGTACAACCCGAGCGCGATCCGGTGTGAGCGAAGGGTCGGCTGCTCCTGGATCGCGGACTGATCGAGGGCGAAGCGCGCGTACGCGTTCCCGGATTCCTCGAAGCGCGCGCGGAAGGTATTCACGCCCGCGGTCTCGAGCCCCCCCTTCGCCCACGCGGTCAGGTCCCGCCCGGACGCCTTCTCGAGCGCGGCCAAGAAATCAGTCAACGACGCGTTCTTGAACTCGTAGTCCTTGAGGTACTGCCTGACGCCGTCCCGGAACTCCTCCTCACCGACCCACGCGCCGAGTTGCTTCAGTACGCTCGCGCCCTTGGCGTAGCTGATGCCGTCGAAGTTCGTGCGCGCGCTCTCGGTGTCTGGCACGTCTGCGACGATCGGATGCGTCGTCGGCATCTGGTCTTGCACCATGGCGTTCAACTTCTGCGCCTGTGCGAAACGAACCCACGCATTCGTCCATCGGGTCGCGCGCGCTTGCGAGAAGGTGGCCATGTAGGTCGCGAACGACTCGTTCAGCCACAGGTCGTCCCACCAGTCCATGGTCACAAGGTCGCCGAACCACATATGCGCCATCTCGTGCAGGATCACCGACGCGCGCCCTTCGCGCGCGGCATCGGTCACCTTGGAACGGAAGACCATCGACTCGTTGAAGGTCACCGCGCCGCAGTTCTCCATCGCGCCTGCGTTGAACTCCGGGACGAAGAGCTGGTCGTACTTCCCCCACACATAGGGGTAGTCGAAGAACGAACGGAAGAAGTCGAACCCTTGCGTCGTGACTTCGAAGATCTCATCCGGATCGAGGTACTGCTTCAGGGACTGCCGGCAGAAGATCCCGAGGTCGATATCGCCGTGTTGTTTCCGGACCTCGTAGTACGGACCGGCGACGACTGCCACGAGGTATGTCGACATCGTCTTCGTCCGCGGGAAGCGCGTGGTATTACCCGTTTTCTCGCCCGGCGTGTTGGAGACGACGACCCAGTCTGGATCTGCGGTGACGGTGATCTCGAACGTGGCTTTGAGGTCCGGCTGGTCGAAGCACCCGAACACCTTGTGCGCCTCGCGCGCCTCGAACTGAGAGTGCAGGTAGGGCTGCTTGTCGACCGGGTCGCGGAAGAAGTGCAACCCCGTTCCCGAGTGCGAATACGCGCAGCTCGCCACGACGCGCAACGTGTTCTGCGCTTGCAACCCGTCGAGCCTGATCCGATGCCCGCTGAACGCATCCGGATCGAGTGCCTTCCCATTGAGCTCGATCGAATCGACCGACGGCGCCGTAAGGTCGAGGAACGTCGACGCGCCCGGCTCGCTGCAGGCGAACGTGATGAGCGAGGTCGAACCGAACAGCTCGTCGTCGCGGGTGAGGTCTAGCTTGACCGTGTACGTGGTGTCCGAGATGAGTCGCGCGCGCTCGCGCGCTTCCGTCCGGAAAAGGGCTTCAGGGCTTGTCTGGGACTGCATGCTCGTGGCCTCCTAGATGGCAGTTCCGTGCTTCTCGATCTCGGCGATGTTGAGATCGATCCCGAGCCCCGGCTTCTGAGGCAAGGTCACGTATCCGTCCTTGTCGACTTCGATCGGTTCGGTCAGCATCTGATCCCGTACATCTACGACGAAAGACGGCGGGTCGTACGGGTACTCGAGCCAGGCGCCGTGCGTCGCGCCGATGACGTGGAGGTTCGCAACGAGCCCGATCCCATTGCCGGACCACGTGTGCGGCGCGAACTCGAGTCCCGCCACCTGTGCCATGCGCGCGTTCTGGACGGCGCCGGTGATGCCGCCTGTGAACATCGCGTCGGGCTGGATGATGTCGACGGCACGGCGTTCGATCAGCTCGCGCACCGGCCAGATGTCGCCCGCGAGCTCACCGGCCGCGATCTTCGTCGTTGTCTGCGCACGCAACGCGCGGTACCCCTCGAAGTCGAATTGGTCGAGCGGCTCTTCGAGCCACATCACGTCGAACTCTTCGTACGCCTTCGCTGTGGCGAGCGCGCGCTTGAAGTCCCAGCGCGGCGCGTCCGGCTTGAACGTATCGACGCGCCATCCTTGGTTCGCGTCGCACGCGATCTGAAGCCGGTCGCCGACGCCATCGCGAACGATCCGGACTTCGTCGATGTCGTCGAGCATGTCGTCGTGACGGGGACGCAGCTTGATGGCCTTGAATCCCTTGTCGGCCGCCGCGAGAGCGTCTTCCACGCGCTGTTTCGCCGGCCGCATCTCACCGAACGATGCGTACGCAGGGATGCGTTCGCGCGCGCCCCCGAGATACCGATAGAGCGGAAGGCCGGCCGCTTTCGCTGCGATGTCGAGGATCGCCGCCTCGATGAACCACACGCGCAACCCGAGTACCCGGACCGCAGCTTCGATGATCGGACGGAACTCGCTCGGCTTCGTCGGATCGCGCCCGATGAGGAACGCGCGCATCAGATTGACGGGACCACGTGCTTCATCCGCGAAGGCGACGAACGCCGAACAGCCCTCGAGACCTTCGTCCGTACGGACCCTGTAGATAACGCAGGAATTCGCAGGGCTCGGCAGTCCGGGAACCCACGACGGTGAGAACGGCTGCGGCCACGGGAAGTGGCAGATCCATGCATCGATGGCGTCGATCTTCATGCCAGCCTCCGAGGAAGAGTTCGCAGATTCTTTCACGAACGGACGCGCGGTCGCCACCTGAGCTCACGTTCGCGAGTGCGCCGGTGCAGGCATACGATGAACGGCGTGCCTCGATGGTTGCGGTATCTCGTGTCGGTCAGCTCGGCCTTGATGACCTATTTCATCTTCGTCGTCCTGGTCGGCGGCATCGCGATCGCGACCCACCAGGACCGCCAGCACCTCAACGCAGGTCTTTCGATCCTCGCGCTGCTCGGCTCGTTCTTCGTCCCGTCGCTGGTCATGCTGCTGATCAACGACTGGGTCGCCGACCGCTACCCTGCGGCAACCAAACCGGCTGGATCGGTACCCGAGCGCGTCGAGCACTGAGCAAGGCGGGGCGGCAGGGAATCGGCGCCGGCGGTCGAAGTCCTCGTTACCCCGAGAGAAGGGAGATCGGATGAGGCGTTCGGCTATCGCTCTGACGCTCATCGTCATGGTGGTCGCGTTGATGGCCGGTATCGGCGCAGGCCATGCCTGCGGAGGCGCCGGGGACAGCCCGACCAACAGCTTTGGCTCGTGTGAGTCTTCGGGCAACGTCGTGACGTGCGGAGGCACCGGCGCAGGAGGCATCACCGTCGCTGCGAACGCCAACGGCGCGGAAGTCTGCTCGAGCGGCACCGCTCCCGTGCACGGGCGCGTCGGCGCCGAAGGTCCGGCATGTGACTGCGTGTACGCGGACGGCTCCGCGGGGAACCCGGCGCCGCTCGACGGCTGGGTCCGCATCGACCAAGGCGGCGCGCACTGCGACACCGCCGGTCAGCAGAGCTACAACTCCGGCGCAGGCAGTACCTGCCCGTAACGATCCGGATACGAAAAGGGCGAGCGTGGATGCTCGCCCTTTTTGTTTTGTCTCCGTCGGGGGCCGCTTGTCAGTGACCCAGCGCCTCGAGGTATCGCTCGGCGTCGATCGCTGCGGCGCAGCCGGTTCCGGCTGCCGTGATCGCTTGCCTGTAGGTGTGATCGACGACGTCGCCGCATGCGAACACTCCGGGGATGCTGGTCACCGTTCGAGGCGACTCGACGACGATGTACCCTTGGTCGTCGAGCTCGAGCTGGCCCTTGAACAAAGCGGTGTTCGGGTCGTGCCCGATGGCGATGAACAAACCGTCGGTCGCGAGCTCGCTGAGCTCCCCCGTCTTGAGGTTCTTGAGGCGAACGCCGGTGACGGCGGTGTCGCCGAGCACCTCGTCGACGGCGGAGTCCCATACGAACGAGATCTTCTCGTTCGACTGCGCGCGCTCTTGCATGATCTTCGATGCGCGCAAGGAGTCCCGGCGGTGGACGACGGTCACCTTCGTCGCGAACTTCGTGAGGAACGTCGCTTCTTCCATCGCGGAGTCGCCGCCGCCGACGACGACGAGCTCGCGACCTCTGAAGAAGAACCCGTCGCACGTCGCACATGTCGAAACGCCTCTGCCGAGCAACGTGCGCTCGCCAGGGACGTCCAACATGCGGGACTTCGCTCCGGTCGAGATGATGACGGTTCGGCCTTCGTACACGTCGTCGCCGACCGCCACACTGAACGGCGACCGCGTGAGATCAACGCGCGTCGCGTCGGCCGTGACGAACTCACCACCGAAGCGCTCGGCTTGTTCCCGGAACTTCTGCATGAGCTCGGGGCCGAGGATGCCGTCCGGGAAACCGGGGAAGTTCTCGACATCGGTCGTCAGCATGAGCTGGCCGTAGGGGGCGGCCCCTTCGATCACGAGCGGTTCGAGGTTCGCGCGCGCGGCATACAGCGCGGCGGTGAGGCCTGCGGGGCCGGACCCGACGATGATGACGTCGTTCACGTTCGATGCCATGGCTGGATCCTCCGGATGGTCGCGTCATCCTAACGCGACGAATGAGCCCGGCTGTTCCCGTCAGCTCTGCAGGAAATACAGGACATCGCAGGAGCCTTGCGCGAGGACCCACAGCTCGCGCGTGGATCCCGGAAGGGTGTACACGAGGAAGAACGCGTCTTTGCTTCCGTCGCGCGCGACCCAGGTCCCGACGTCGTACCGGAGCGGAGTCTTCTTCGCCGAGTCGTTCGCGAAGGCCTTGCGCTCGCACCGGTGGATGTCATCGAGCGCGTTGCTCGAGGCTTCGAAGCCGGTCGACCCGGGCCCCGCGCCTTTCAAGGCCGGCGCGGCCGCCGCAGGCGCTGGGGCCGACCTCGTGTCGCCTTCGGCCAGGAGCGACGGCACGCTTCGCGCGTCGAGCCGTCCGACGTTCCCGACCGCCAGCGAAGCCTGCGGCGCGTTTGCGAAACGACCCGCGAAGTGTTCCCCGCCGGGCCTGCCGCCGAGCGTCACGACGATGATCGCGACGACGGCAGCGGCCGCGCCGGCGATCCCGGCGGACCAACGCCACATCGTCGACCCGCGCTTCCGCGCGCGCGCGATGGTGCTCCGCAGCGCCCACGCCTCCTGCGGCGTCGGAACGACATCCTCGAGCTCGTTCATCTGCGTCAGCGTCGCGCGCAACACGTCGAGCGTCGCGCGACACTCGGCGCACCCCGGAAGGTGCCCCTCGAGCGCCACGCGTTCTGGCTGCGTCAGCTCGTCGTCGACGTAGGCGGAAAGCTCCTCGGATCCTGGATGAGTCATGGCGTTCTCTTCCTTAGAGGGTCCGCGCTCGTTTCCGGTTCCGTCCGGAGATGGCCGAGAAGGCCGGCAAGCTCGATGCGGGCGCGATGCATGCGGCTCTTGACCGTTCCGACCGGCACCCCGAGCGCCTCGGCGATCTCGGAGTAATCGGCGCCGGCGAGGTCCAGGACGACGACGGCGCGGTGATCGGGCGAAAGATCCGAGAGCGCGCGCCGGACGTCGGCCGCCCGAGCGGCGGCGATCGCGCGATCGTCGGGACCGGGGTCGGTATCGGCCCGCGTCTCCACGACGGTCAGCGGCGCCGGTGCGCGTTTGCGCTTCCGGATGTGATCGAGCGATGCGTTGACCGCGACGCGATGAAACCACGTGCCGAGGTGCGCGTCACCACGGAACGACCGCAGCGCGCGCAACGCGTTCACGAAGACCTCTTGCGCGACATCGAGCGCGTCCTCACGCCCGCACATCCTCGCCGCGATCGTGAAAACACGCGTCTCGTAGCGGCGGACGATCTCGTCGAACGCTCCGTGCTCGCCGCGCGCATGACGCGCGACGAGATCCGTGTCGCTCGCGTCCTCGTAGCTCACACGTAGACCCGCTCGATGAGGGCCGATACGGCGAGGCGACGAGCCGGGATCAAAGCGGCCGCTCCTACCTCGATCTCGTCGAGCCCCTCCAGCGACACGGTCGTCGACTGCATCGCGACACGACCGACGACGCGCGCGCGCCGTCCGCCGAATGTGACGGACCGTTCCGACGTCAAAGCCGAGCGCACCGCGCGCGCGACCTGCTTCGCGGAGCGAGTTCGTGGTCGCGGCTCGACGGTGAAGCCGTCCGCCCATCCGATCGGGAGCGTCGCGACCCGCATCTCGCGTTCGGCCTTCCATTCGGATCCGTATCCGACGGTGGCGCCTGCGTGCAGCGTCCGCACGGAAACGACCCGCGCGTGCCAGCCGAAGGTCGCCTGGAGCTCCCACGGCGCGCGCGCCCCTGCCGGGTTCTCGCCGTACAGGAGGTTCCCGACGCGCACCATGTCGAACCGCGCGTCCGGCAACGTGAGCAGCCCGGCGGAATTCGACACGTGCGCCGGACACTCGATCCCGTGGTGTCGAAGCGCGCGCACGACGGCGTTGAAGCGGTCGAGTTGCGCGCGCCCCGTGTGCGCGGCATCTGCGAAGTGCGTGCACACCGCGGCGAGCGTCGCGCGCGCCCTCACCGCCTCGGCCGCCGCGACGGCCTCGGACGGCGGGACGCCGAGCCGTCCCATGCCCGTGTCGATCTCGAGATGCGCGCGCATCTCCGGCTGCAACATCTCGATCCCGGCCGCCGAGCCGACCGTGACCTCGCAGTGCGATCGCAGCGCCTCGCGTGCATCTGGAACCGGCATGAGGATCAGGATCGGCGTGTGGATGTCTGCCGCTCGTATCGCGCGCGCTTCGTCGAGCCGGGAGACACCGAGCATCGCCGCGCCCGCCTCGGCAAAGATGCGCGCCGTCTCTGCGATGCCGTGACCGTACGCGTTCGCTTTCACCACCGCGCACACCGGCACCGCCGCGTGCTTGGCGACGTTCTCGAAGTTCGCGCGCAACGCATCGCGCGACACCTCAACCCACGTGTCGTGAGTCATTCGGCGGGCGCGGCTGCGCCGGCTCCGCCGAGCTTCTTTCGAAGCTCGATCGCCTTCGGTGCGAGCGTGCGCCAGATCGCGTACCACCCCGGACGCAGCGGCAAGTCGAACTCGCCCGCGTACTCGACGTAGCGCGCGCCGAACCCTTCTTTGAAACGGTTCAAGCCGGCGATGTGCGGCTCGACGGCTTTGCCGTCGCGCACCGGTGAGACGCCCCGGAAGTCGTAGATCTTGTATCCGGCGTCATGCGCCCAGCGGATCGCCGTCCACTGCAGCAGATGATTCGGCATCACGTTGCGGTCGCGGTCGGACGATGCGCCGTACACATGGATCGCGCGCCCACCCATGCACATCAGAAGGATCCCGGCCACCGGTCTGCCTTCGAACTCCGCCATGAACAGCTTGAGCTGCCGCTGCGGTCCGAGCTCGCGCCACAGCGTCTGGAAGTAGGCGCGGTTGCGAACAGTGAACCCGTCGCGGCGGGCCGTTTCGATCAGGATGTCGTAGAAGGCGCCGAGGTCGTTCGCTCCGCCGGGCCGAACCTTCACACCCTTCCGCTCGGCCAGCCTGATGTTGTAGCGCCACTTCGATTTGAAGCCTTCGAGGATCTTCTCCGGCTCACGGTCGATGTCGAGCACCATCACCGCCGTCGGTTGCACACCACCGAACGCGCCGGTACGGACGGGACGCAATCGCGCGCCGGCCAGCGCGCGCGCGGCATCGGACCCCGCTTCGATCGCCGGGTCGCACTTGAACATGAACGCGCCGCGCGCGCGCGCACGGATCGCATCGAGCAGCGCGCGCAACGCTTCGGTGTCGCCGTAATCAAGGACCGGACCGCGCGGTGCGTACAGCAACGGCGGCACGCCTCGCGCCGGAACCGTGCGGAGGATCGAGCACGCGGCGCGAACGGTTCCGCTCGTGTCTTCGACGAGCAAGCGCAGAGGGTGCCATCCGCCGGCGCGCTTGACCTCACCCCATGCGAACGACTGCATGGAGTCGGCGAGAGGCGAAGCGGCGACGGCTGCGTCGAAGCGCGCGCGCTCCGCCGGCGAAACCTCGATCACCCGCACTGCGGCGAATATAGCGGGGCGGTGGGGTTAGGCATAGAACGCGACGTCGGACACCGATGCACGGAACGGGAACGAACACTTCCCTTCGTACGGCGCTGCGCGGGTGACCCAGAGCAACGCGTACTCACCGACGGACCCCCCGGGGAGCGCGAGGCGTTGATCGAGCTCGGCGGTGAACGTCTTGACGACGCGGTAACCGGCGGGCTTGTCGCTCGCGTCGTTCCCGATGCGGATCTCCGCCGTCCAGCCCGGCTGGTCCGTTTGCACGCGGACGCTTCTGATGGTCCGCACGGTGCCGAGGTCGAAGCGCAGCCCGACGCCGGGCTTGCCGAACGATGCCTGTGCGTAACACTGCGTGCGCCACGACGTCGCCGGGTTGCCGTCGATCGCGTCCTGCACGTCGTTCGGATCCTCTTCGTTGTTTCCGAGTGGATCGAAGTCCACGACCGTCTTCACCGGAAGCAGCGCTCCTCCCGCCGAGGTTGCGGGCGACGATGCCTTCGGCTTCGACGGCCGGGTCAGCTCCTTCGCGAGGTTGACGCCGAGCGTGGCAGCGAGCGCGCCGATCACGACGATCACGACGACCGGCAGCAACCACCGCAACTCACCGGTCGAGAACCGCGGCTCGCGCGCGTCGCTCGGTACCACGCGCGCGTACGGCGCCAAGGCGCCGTCGAACTCGTCGAGCGTGGGTCGCTCCGCAGGTGCCGGCGACAACGCTCGCCGCAGCAGGTCGTCGACCGCCTGCGGGACGGAGCGGCGCTCCATGCGCGCGCTTCGGCCTGCCGATGGAGCTTTGCCGGTGAACATCTCGAAGGTGACGGCTGCGAGTGCGTAGCGATCCGCGGTCGCCGGATCGTCGGCTCCCTCCGGCGGACGGTACGAAGCCGGCTGCGCTGCGACCTGCTCGACGGCCTTCACACCCGGACGCGCGTTCGCCGGGGCAACGCGCGTTGCGCGCGCGGTGTCGGCGGTGCCCCCGGCGAGGATCTTCGCGCGGCCTTCTTCGTCGAAGAGGATCTCGTCCGGACTCAGCGTGCCGTGGAACTCTCCACGCTCGTGCATCGCCTCGAGCGCGCGCGCGAGGGCCAGCGCCGCGCGCGCCGCGTCCCCGCTCCGCATCGGTCCCGCGCGCAGTCGATCCGACAGCCGGCCGCCTCCCGCACACTCGTACACGACGAAAGACGGATCGTCGCCGATGTCGAACACCTGCAAGATCCCGGGGTGCGTGATCTGCGCGATCCGCGCCGCGGACTTCTGGAAGGCCCGCCGCGCCGCCGCGTTGGCAGCGAGGGGGCCTGCCAGGGTCTGCACGAAGACGGTTCGATCGAGGACGCGGTCGCGCGCGCTCCACATCGGGCCGAGCGGTGTGTGCCACTCGAGCGCGCGCATCAGGTATCGCTCGCCGAGGATCTTCCCGGCACCGACCGGATCAGCCGCAGACGTCGTCACGGCGCAGTGCTGGTGTGGGAGACATCGACGGTTCCATACTTCTTTAGTGGGCCGATCCGCTGGACGACGATCGTGCGTGCCCGGCGGCGCACGACGACCGTCACCTGTCGCCGCGCGGGATCGATCGTGAAGCTCGCCATGGTGCCGCCGTCTCGGTCGATGTCTGCCGCGGCAGCCGCCTCGGCTTTCGTTGTACTTCCCGAGTTCGAGTACTCCGAAGCAGCATCGCTCGCCGCGTCTGCCGCCGTGCTGTCCGCTTTGACCCGCGCGATCAGTACGGCGCCGGCTTCGTATGCGGCCAGGCCTGCGACGAGCAGGAAGATGAGCAGCTTCACCATAACCCCGCCGCGCGCGCTCCTCATCGCGCTTTCCGCCTCAACCGTCCGGTGAAGATCCCGACGAGCGGCCGGAGCTCTTCGGATCCGAGGAGCCGCGCGGTCGCGAGGTAGATCGCCAGCCCGACCACCACCGCGATCACGAGCACGCCGAGTTGCTGCACGAAGTGGCTCGTGCCGAACGCGCGGTCGAGCCACCGTGCGGTGAAGAACGCTCCTGCAGCGGTGACCGTCGAAGCGATGACCGTTCGAGCATGCGACATCACAAGACGCTTGCCGTCGATCCCGCCGAGCCGTCGACGCAGCACCTCCGCGCCGACGAGCGCGCCCGCGACGTAGCTCAAACCGAACGAGAGCCCGAGCCCGGCAACATGCAGCATCGCGAACAACGGCACCGCCGTGGCGACGTTGACGAGGCTCGTCACGTTGTTGATCCAGAACGCGGACTTCGTGTCTTGCATCGCGTAGAAGACCTTCGTGAAGTGCTGGAACGCTGCGAATCCCGGCAAGCCGAGGGCCATCAGCGCGAATGTATCGGCTGTGATCCGCGTCGAATGCACCCCGAAATGCCCATGCTGCAGGAGCACCCGGATCATCGGGACGCTGAGCGCGATGAAGCCGGCTGCAGCGGGGATCATGATGAAGGAGATCGTGCGCAGCCCGAGCGCGAGATCGCTGCGCATCGCTGCGGTGTTGCCGTCGGTGTGGTGCTCGGAAAGCTCGCGCAGGATGTAGGTCGATACCGACACGGCGAAGATCCCGTAGGGCAGCTGGAACAGGATCCACGCGAAGTTGTAAACGGTGACGCCGCCGGTTTGATGGTTCGCCAGCGCATAGATCGCCCAGAGCGCGATCTGGTTGGATGCGACGAAGCCGAGCGAGTACTTCGCCAATCCGCCGACGTGACGGACGGCAGGATCGCGCCACGCGAACGCGCGCAGCCGCAACCGCCCCGGTAAGTGCCGGACGGACGGCAGCAGAACGAGTGTCATCGCGATGACCCCGAGCGTCGTACCGCCGGCGAGCAGATACTTCTCGCCCGTGCTCAGGGAAGTCAGCCCGGCCTCCCGTCCGCCGTGCTCGATGCGGAAGATCACGAACGTCACGATCACGATCACGTTGTTCACGATCGGCGCGAACATCGGCGGTCCGAACTTCCGGTACGCCTGCAGCAGCCCCGTCCAGATCATCCCCGCGGCGTAGAACGCCATCTGCGGCATGAAGATCCGCAAGAAGAACGCGCCGAGGACACCTTGCTGCGCGCGCGAACGTGGATCGGCGTTGAACGTAAAGATCTTTATGAGCCAGGGCGCCGCGATGACGGTTGCGATGGAAAAGACGACCGCGAAGACGACGGCGATGTTCAAGATGGACGACGCGAGGTACCACGACTCGTCCTTCTTGCGCCTCTTGATGTGCTCGACGAATACCGGCACGAAGATCGTGGACAGAACCTCACCGATGACGAGCTGGTACACCATGTTCGGCATAGAGTTCGCGAGGTTGTAGGTGTCGGCGAGCTTCGATTCGGTCGCTCCGATGGCCCACGCCTGAACGGCGACGCGGCCGAACCCGCTGACCCGTGAGAGCGCGGTGCCTACGCTCATCACGGCGCTCGCGCGCGCGAACGAGACCCGTTGCGCTTGCGGGATCTGCGTCGTGTCGGCGCCTGCGTCGAAACGTGGGAGCGGGCCGGTCGGAGGATCGACGATATCGGCCATCGCGCGCGAGCGTATCAGCCGGTTGCCGCGGGTTTACGGCGCCGTGACCGTCTCACCCACGACACCATGAGCAGCAGAACTGCGGCGCCGACGACGCTGAGCGCGACGGAGCTGATCGCCGTCGAGCGCAAGATGACCTGGCCGCGCGCGAGGAGCTGCGTGCCGTCCGGCGACTCGACGCGAACGTCGAGCGGGAACGATCCGGCGACGCGCGCGGACACCGGGATGTCGACGCTGCCGCTCGGTGGATCGATCTGTTCCGTACGGATCGCGCCGGCCGGGAAGATGAGCTTCGCGCTGTCGACGCGAACCCGAACACGGACCGGGAACGGGTTACGGTTGGACACCGTCACAGGCACCTGTCCGCTGCGTGACGTCAAGGTGACGAGCCGTCGGGCGACGCCGATGTCGCGCACAACCGCTCGGACGCGCGCGGTCACGGCGTTCGCGAGCGCAGCGCCCGCAGAAGGATCGGCCGTCCACTCCGATGATTCGGACATGAGGATCATCCGGTCCAGCGCCGGGATCTCGGGAGGCTGCGCGACCGTGATGCTGTTGAACAGCGCGAGCTGCTGGCGCGCGGCGCGCGCGACGCCGAGGTACGGCACCTTCTGCGCCGCGGCCGAGACGAGCGTCCCGGGGTCGCCGATCGGCTGCAAGACGTCGAGCGCCGAGGTTGCGGGGAGCATCCGGATCCACGGTGCCGCCGTCAGGCCGTCTATCGCGCGAAGCAACGCGACGGGGCTCGGCAGGCGCGAGGACGCCATCACGAGAACGCGGCTCGTCGCGAACAAAGGCAGCTCGAGGTATGCGCTCATGGTCTCGGCGATCAAGCCTTGCGCGAGGAGCGCGCCGTCGCTGGAAGCGTCGATGCGCTCCTGCAGCGGCGTGTCGATCAGCAGCGCGGGGGCTTCTTCGGCGCCGATCTTGATCGCGATCGGGCGCGATGCGCCGAACTGATCCGGGCGGAACGGCTCGGTTGGAACCGCGGTCAGCGTGCTGGGAGCGGTCACGAACCGGCTGATGCCGAGGCTCGACAATGCCGACGCCGACCCTTGATCGATGGTCGATCCCGTCGTGACCAGCACCGAGGCCGGCGTCGTCTTGAGGGTGCTCGCGATCACGTCACGCGCGATCGTCACCTGGCGGAGCAAGTCTTCGCCGAGCCCGTTCGATTGCAGCGCGGTGAGGTCCGCAGCTGCATATGGCGACACCAATACCGCGTTCTGCGACGCCGCCGTTCGCATCGCGTCAAGCGCATCGCGCGCGCGCTGTGCGTCGGCCGAGGCCGGCGGCACGGTCGACGTCGACGAGCCGTCGCGGAACGTGAAGCCTGAGCCGAGGGTGGTGAGCTCGTCGAGCAGTGCCGCATTGGGCGCGAGGGTGAGGGTCGCGCGCGGTCGCCCGGCGACCACTCGCATCTGCTGCACCAGCTCGTCGAGCGCGAGCGCATCCAGCGCGTCGCGATCGAATGCCCCGGACGGCCGAACGGCGATCGGTCGCGACACCGGCAGGATCCACACGAGGTTGATGCGTCCACGCGGAGGTCCGGACAGGACGGGTATCGCGGAGTGGAGCGTCGTTTCCCCGGTCGCGTCTCGGAACGCGATGTCGATGGGATACACGCCGGTGCGATGGACGGGGAACTCCTGCCACGGCTTCGAGATCGAGATGGAGCGCTGTTGCCCCGGCTCCATCGACCCGTCGACCGGCTCGGAGAAGCCGGCGATCGAGCCTGCCGCGCCGTGGTCGAGCGCGGATCGCAGCTGCGACCGGCTGACGACGCGGCCGTAGAAGGTGACCGCAACAGAAAGGCCGTCGAGAGAATGCTCGGCCGTGTTCGTGACCTGCATCCCCAGGGTGAACGGATGGGTCTGATCGACCCACGGTGCTATCGATGCGATCCGGACCAGCTCTCCCGTCGGTGCGGGTTGCTCCTGCGCGCGCGCGGCGGGGACGGCGAGGAGGACGACGAGCGCCGCGCATGCCGCCTTCCGTATCACGGGCGGATGCTACCCCAACGACGAGCCCGCCCCCGGCGCCCGTTCGGCGCAGAAGTCCTGCTCAGACGGCTTCCGGAGCGTCCAGATGTGCCATTAAGGACGGTGGCCGCGGGGTCGATGTTCGGAAGGATGGACATCGAGATGATCCTCGAAGGCGCCGTCGAGCGGGGCGCGTCGGACATACACATCCGCTCGGGCGCGCCGCCGTACCTCCGCATCGCAGGGGATCTGCATGCGCTCGGCAACGTCCCGAACACCCCCGAACAGGTCGAGGATCTCGCGTTCTCGCTGATGGACGACGAGGAGAAGCACCGGTTCCTTTCGACGCACGAGTGCGATTTCGCGTTCACCTTCGAAGGCGTCGGGCGGTTCCGGGTCAACGTCTACCGCCAGCGGGGGCTCGTCGGGATGGCGATCCGCCGGGTCCTGCCGGCGTCGCAATCGTTCGAAGCGCTCGGGTTGCCGCCGGCCGTCGTTCAACTCGCCGAGCATCGCCGGGGTCTCATCCTCGTCACCGGGATGAGCGGCGCCGGGAAGACCACGACGACCGCTGCGCTCATCAACCACATCAACATGACGCGCCGCTGCCACATCGTCACGGTCGAGGACCCGATCGAAGTGGTTCACGAAGACAAGATGGCGATCGTCGATCAACGCGAGGTCGGCATCGATACAGCCGACTTCCACACCGCGCTGCGATACGCGATGCGGCAAGACCCAGACCTCATCTTCATCGGGGAGATGCGCGATCTCGAGACGGTGTCGGCGGCGATGCATGCGGCGGAAACGGGCCACCTTGTCGTCTCGACGCTGCACACGATCGACGCGATGGAGACGGTAAACCGGGTGATCGACCTCTTCCCGCCGTTCCAGCAAGCGCAGGCGCGGATCTCGCTCGCAGCATCACTCCGCGGCATCATCTCGCAGCGACTCTTGCAGCGCGCCGACGGCCGAGGCCGCGTGCCGGCGGTAGAGGTGCTCGTGATGAATGGCCGCATCTACGACATGATCATGAACCCCGACCAGACGCATCTGATCCCGTCCGTGCTCGAAGAAGGGGAGTACTACGGGATGCAGACGTTCGACCAGCACCTGATACGGCTGTATCGCGATCGGGTCTGCACGCTCGAGGAG
>JBHELL010000023.1:0-2977 GCA_046263075.1 Actinomycetota bacterium
GGGCCGCCGCCGAACGGAACGTCGTCGACCGTTCGATGCTTGTCGGTCGCGAAGTCGCGCAGGTCGTGCAGCCGGATATCGACGAGCCCATTCGCGCGCGCCTTGCCGAGCAAGCCGACGTCGAGCGGTCCGGCGAAGTACGCCGGGAAGATCGTGATGACGTCGATCCTCATCCGAACAACCCGTCGGGCGGAGACAAGACGATACGACGGGCAGACAGATCCACCGACCGGACGAATTCGCTCACGGCCGGAACGAGCACCTCGCGCTTGCCCGTCGAAACGACCCAGAGATCGTTCGCGGGATTCTCATCGACGCGCACCAGCGTTCCGAACGCGGAGCCGTTCTCGTCGACAACCTCACATCCCTGCAACTGGTGCGGGTAATAGCTGCCCTCCGGCAACGCTTCCGCTTCGGTGTCTTCGATGGTTAGCTCGACGTTGCGCAGCGATTCGGCCGCGTTGCGATCCTCAACGCCTTCGAAGAGGACGAGCATCCGTCCTTGGTGCGGCCTCGCGCCTTTGATGCGGAACGCGCGCTCTCCGTCGTACAGCGTCGAGCCCTCCGCGTACCGGCTCGGGTTGTCCGTCTCGACCTCGACGACGACCTCGCCGCGGATGCCGTGTGGCTTCACGATGCGGCCGACGACGAGCCGCGCGCCCAATCAGTCCCCGATCTCGATGAACGCGCGCGTCCCCGCGCGAGCGGCGGCCGCGCGCGCGACCTGGCGGATCGATCGGGCGACCCGGCCGCCCTTCCCGATCACGCGCACCATGTCGTCGGGGTTGACGTGGAGCTTGTAAACGGGACCGCGCTCGTTCTCGGTGCGTTCGATCCGAACGTCGTCGACGTTGGAGACGAGCGCGCGCGCAAGATACGCGAGCGTCGCGGAAACGGGATCTGAGTCGGCAGGCGTCGTTACGACGCCTTGGCCTTCTTGGTCGCCTTGTGCTTCTGCCATATCCCTACGCGCTTCAGGAGCGCGGTCACGCTCTCCGACGGTTGCGCGCCCTCGGAAAGCCATTTGAGCGCGCGGTCCTCGTCGATCTCGATCGTCGACGGGTCGGTGAGCGGGTTGTACCGGCCGAGGATGTCGATGAACCGGCCGTCGCGAGGCGACCGTTGGTCGGAAACGACGACACGGTAGTTGGGCTGCTTGCGCTTGCCCGTGCGGAGTAAACGGATGCGTACCACGGTCCGCAAAGGGTACCGGATACGCGCGCGCCTGGCTACCTGCGCCATAGCTTGGCGATCCTGCCCGAGGGGCGACTCGCAGCTTCTTTCAGCGACTCGACGCATAGCCTGCCCCCCGGACCGGCTATCGGCCCTTGTAAGAGCCGCGTCGGCCGTTACTACTTGCGCTTTTTCTTCTTGTTCTTGTGGTGCTGCTTCGGCCGGTGCGGTCGAGGCTTGCCTTTCGCGCGCACGGCGGGGAGCGGCGGGCGGCCGGCACCGGCGACCGCTCCCATCGGAAGCGACGGCAAGCCACCACCGCCTGTCATCGCCTTCATCATCACCTTCGCCTGCTGGAACTGCTTCAGTAGCGCGTTCACGTCGCCGACCGTGCGCCCGCAGCCGCGCGCGATGCGCTGCTTCCGTGAGTTATTGATCAGCGCGGGGTCTCGCCTCTCCGAGGGCGTCATCGAGTGGATGATCGCTTCGACGCGCGCCATATCCTTCTCGTCGATCTCGATATCCTTCAGCGCCCCGCGCATCCCCGGCATCATCCCGAGCAGCGACTGCAGCGGTCCCATCTTGCGCAGCTGCTTCATCTGATCGAGGAAATCCTCGAGCGTGAACTGCGCCTTGCGCATCTTCTCTTCGAGCGCGCGCTGCTCGTCTTCTTCGTATGCCTCTTCGGCTTTCTCGATCAGTGTCTGCATGTCGCCCATGCCGAGGATGCGTGACGCCATCCGGTCCGGATGGAATGGTTCGAACGCGTCGAGCCGCTCCCCCGTCGATGCGAACTTCACGGGTCGCCCGGACACATGCGCGATCGACAGCGCTGCCCCGCCTCGCGCGTCCCCGTCGAGCTTCGTCAGCACGATCCCCGTGTAATCGACGCGCTCCAAGAACGCGGTCGCAGTGTTCACTGCGTCCTGACCGGTCATCGAGTCCACGACGAAGAGCGTCTCGACCGGCTTGACGCGATCGCGGATGGCGGCTGCTTCGGCCATCATCTCTTCGTCGATCGCGAGACGCCCGGCCGTATCGACGATCACAACGTCTTTGTTCGTCCTGATGGCTTCCTCGACGCCTTCGGCGGCGAGCGAGACCGCATCGATGCTCGACGGGTCCTTATGGTGAACGGGAACGCCGATCTGGTCGCCGAGCAGTCGTAACTGCTCTATCGCCGCCGGGCGGCGAAGGTCACACGCGACGAGCAAAGGGCGCTTCCCGCGTGACTTCAGCAAGCGCGCGAGCTTGCCCGCAGCCGTGGTCTTCCCCGAGCCCTGCAGCCCCGCGAGCATGATCACGCTCGGCGGCTTCGGCGAGTAGCGAAGCGGTTGGTTCGCCTTCCCGAGTATCTCGACGAGCTCGTCACCGACGATCTTCACGACGGTCTGCGCCGGCGTCAGCGCCTTACGAACTTCCTCGCCCGACGCGCGCTCGCGTACGCGCTCGACGAACCCGCGCACGACGGTCGTATGCACGTCGGCCTCGAGGAGCGCCATCCTCACCTCGCGAAGAACCTCGTCGATATCGCTATCGCTGAGCCGTCCCCGGCCGCGGATACGGCCGAAAACACCCTCGATGCGGTCGCTGAGCTGCTCGAACACGGCGGCCATCCTATCGGGCGGATGACGCAGATGAGGTCGTCCGAAATGGGCATTCCGAGTTATCCAATCCCGCCGCGCGAAGCGGTACCTTCTCCGTAGTGGCCGGCGATCGAACGCGTACGACGAAGCTCGGCCGGATGTCGAGCTTCGAGCGTTCACTCGTCCGCATCCGTTGGTTCGGGATCGCCCTCGGCATC
>JBHELL010000024.1:0-9564 GCA_046263075.1 Actinomycetota bacterium
GATGCAGGCCACCTCGACCTCTGCTGCGTGCTGGTCGGCAAGCGTCAGGCGTTGTCGTCGTCGAGCCGCGTCGCGTTCGTGGTCGCCGGTGAAGAGCCCACCCGTTGGATCACCGGAGTCGGCTCGGCGGAGGTCCTCGACGACGACGCCGACGAAGCCGCCGTGATCAAACGGCTCGAAGAGAAGACACCGTCGGCAGGCGGCTTCCTGCGCGATCAAGACGCCGCGGCCGTACGCATCCACGTTGAGCGGCTGAAAGTCACGGACCTTTCCGCCGAGCCACCCGTCGCAGAGTTCACCTTTGCCTGACGGTGTCGCGCCGCCGTCGAGCTTCCCGACCTTCGCGCGGGGTGCGCGCAAGCTTGCGCTAGTCGGCCGAGCTACTCGCGCGCGCACGTTGCCCGTGATGCTCTCGCCGGTCTGTGCGGGTGCGGCGCTGGCTGCACATCGACGCGCCTGGACGCAGCTGTGCGACGGGCTTTCTGGTCGATGCAGGTTAGTGCAGGAAGGCGATTTCCACTGGACCTGGCTGGCCGTGATCCTCGTCGGCGCCGCAGCCTTGCACCTAGCTGCGAACCTGATCAACGACTATTTCGACTCGCGCACCGGCGCCGACAAGCTCGCGCGCGTCGATCGCTCGGCGATCCCGACGGCGTCCGGTCTGATCGAGTCCGGACAGATGAGCGCGCGTGTGATGCTCGGGATCGCCATGTTCTTCGCGGCGATCGCGGCAGTGGCAGGGATATGGCTCGCGGTAGTCGTCCGTAGCTGGACGGTCATCTGGCTCGGCGCGATCGGAACCTTCCTGGCCGTCGAATACGTCGGACCGCCCTTGCGCCTCGCGTATCGGACCAGAGGCGTCGGAGATGTTGCCATCTTCTTTGCGTACGGATTCTTGCCCGTCGTGGGCACCTTCTACGTGCTGCGGCAGCCGGCGGACATTGGAATGCCGTCGGTCGGCGCGGCCATGTGGGCCGGCGTCGTGCCCGGGCTCCTGACGACACTTGTCGTGTTCCATCAGCACTTCCTGCATTGGCGTGCAGACAAGGCGGCGGGGAAGGTCACTGCGGTCGTGGCGCTCGGCCCGGACGTCGCTCTCGGCGTATCGGGTGTCGTCATCGTCGCCGCATACGTCGTGCTTGCCGTTCAAGTCGCGCTGCGACTCTTCCCGCCGCTCGCGCTCCTCGGTCTCGTCACCGCGTTGCCGTTCGCCGGTGCGTGGGTGCGCGCGCTGCGCGATCCGGCGCCGCAGCATTACCTGCAGCTGCTCGGCGCAACGCTCGGTGCGAGCGTCCTCACCGGCGCCGCGCTCGTGCTGGCGCTCGGGGTCGGCTAGACCGAAAGCTCGACGTGCGGCGGCTCGAAGGGCTCGCCGCGCTCGATCGCATCGGCCGCTGCGCACGCCGCGCGCGCGACATCCGCTGCGGGGAACCCTTTGTAGTGCGCCGGATACGTCGACAACTTCGTCGCGCCGCGGCGGAGCAACGTCACCGCGCCGTGCGGGTTGTCGCGTTGCGCGTGCGTCAACCCGACCGCGACCTGCGTCGCGCCTTGCCAGAAATCACGCTCTTCATCGGGAGACGGGTGCCATGCGGTTTCCCACGCCTCGTGCGCTTGGAAGAACCGCTGCGCATTGAAATGCTCGACGCCGAGCCGCAGCAAAGTCGCGGGATCGGCCGGCAGCTCCTCCTCGACGAACCGGTTCGCGGCGTCGCGCGGCAACGGGCGTCCGAGCTCGTCGCGCGGTCGCGCGTTGCGCGGCCGGCCGCGCGCGTCACGATCGCGATCGGCTGACGCCATCGCGCGAAATATACTCGCGCCCGTGGGAGCAGGGGCTACCGACGAGATCTTCATCCGCGCGCCACAAGACGCGGTGCATCGCGCTCTTCTCGCGATCGGAACGACCCAAGGGAGCTGGTGGCCCGGCGCGCGCGCGTCGAGCGACGGCGGGAGGCTCGTCGTGCGTGCGAAAGCCGGGCGCGTCGGCAAACGGACGAGCTTCCATGCTGCGATCGCGAACATCCGTCCTACCGAAGGGCTCACGTGGATGCTCGACGGCGGCGATCTGAGAGGCCGTGCGGAATGGTGGCTCGAACCGTTCAAGGACGGCACGATCGTCCACTACTACCTCGACGTTGAGCGCGGCAGCCGGCAAAGCCTCGCGCGCGCGCTCAAGCACCACCGGCTCGCCGTCCGGCGTGGGCTCAACGCGCTGAAGGACGTGCTCGAGCGCTAACGGATGCGGCCGAGAGCCGCCGGCAGCTCGGTGATGTTCTCGATGACCGCGTCCGGCTTGATCTCTTCCGGCGTCTCGTCTCGGTACTGTCGCGTGAGAACCGTCTTCATGCCGACCGCGCTCGCGCCTGCGATGTCGTCGACGAGCCGGTCGCCGACGAAGACGGCGCGTTCGGGAGCGCATGCGACTTGTTCGAGACAGTGTTGGAATATCTGCGGCCGCGGCTTGCGGATGCCGACCTCGCTCGAAAACGACACGCCGTCCATCAGTTTGCGGATGCCGAACGCTTCGATGTCGCGCCAGAGCAACTCGGGGAGCTGAGACACGTTCGAAACGAGCCCGAGCTTCAACCCGTCCGCGCGCAGCTTCTCCAGCACGTCGATCGTCTCGGGCGCGATACGCACGGACCGAACGAGCGCGTCGTGATCGAGCTCGGCAACCTCGCGAAGGAGCTCGCGCGGTAACCGGTATCCGAGCGACATGAACGCGTCGTCGAACAAGCCGAGGATGTCGAGCTCTTCGAGCACCCGTTCTTGATAGGAGCGCTCGACCATGCGGTCGATCTCTTCCGCGATGCGCTCAACGAGCTCATCGACCTCCGGCGGCGATCTATCCTCGACCCAATGCGCGAGGCGCGCGCGGATCGTCCCGTACGCACCGCGGAGCGCTTCCTCGGTGCGACCGAAGTCCATGAGGGTGTGTCCGAAATCGAAAAGAACCGCTTCGATGCTCATGGAGGCAAGAGGATAATCTCACCCCCCGACGCGAAGGAAACGCACCTCGAGGGGGAGACGATGGCCGAGCGGACCGAAGGAACGACATCGATCGACGCACCGCCGGGGAAGATCCTCGACGTCATCGCGGATTTCGGGTCCTATCCCGAGTGGGCCGAGGTCAAGAAAGCGGAGGTGCGCGAGACCGGGAATGACGGCCGGCCCTCGCAGGTCTACTTCGAGGTGCAGGCCGGACCGGTCAACGCGCGCTACACCCTCGCTTACACGTGGCGCGGCGAGGAGGGCGTCTCCTGGACCTTCGTCGAAGGGTCGGGCGTGAAGGACCTGGCCGGGGAGTATGTGTTGGAGCCTGCGGGGGGCTCGACGAGGGTCACGTACCGGCTGACGGTCGACGTGAACATCCCAGGCCCCGGGTTCCTGAAGCGCAAGCTGATGGCCGACGGCGAGAAGCGGATCATCGATACGGCGCTGAAAGGCCTGAAAGCCCGGGTCGAGGCGAAATAGCCCCTCTTAGGGGTTAACGCCGCCCGGGGTATACCCGATACTTCGAACAGATGAAGGTGATCCGGCGCTTCCTTCCCCTGCTCGCGAGCCTCGGAGCAGTGCTGGCCGTGGGTGGGCTCGCTCTGAAGGTGAGCAGCAGCGCGAACGCCAAGGCCGAGTCGATCCACCGCGGCGACCGCGTCGTGCTACAGAACACGCTCGCAGGGCTCGGCAATCAATACGTGCTGTTCTCACTGAAAGACATGCTCGACTTCGTCGAGACGCACCATCTGTCCCTCGTGCCGAACGACCCGCGCGACCGCATGATGTTGAAAGACTTCGTCGAGCGGTCTGCGACGCTCGGTCACGGCGCTGCGCTCCTCGGGTTGAACTTCGCGCCGTTGAACGCGTGGGCCAGATCACCCGGAGTGCCTCCGCTGACCGACCCCGGCTACCAGCCGATGGTCACGTCTCTGCTGGCGAAGAAACCCGGGCTCTCGTCGGTGATGACGCTGAAAGGGACGCCGATGGTGGCACTCGCGATAGGCGTGCCGCCGACGGTGAACGGCCTGCCGCGCGCGTTGTTCGTCGCATACTTCAATGCGAGCGCGAACCCGCTTCAGACCTACAACGAGAAGCTCGTCTACGGGAAGACCGGCAAGAGCTACTTGGTCGATTCGCGCGGCGGCGTACTCGCATCCTCGGCGATCGCAAGCGTCGGCCGGCAGTTCGACGGCGACGGCGTCGTGCGCGCGCTCGGCGAGGGGAAGTCCGGCTGGCTCGCGTACACCTCCGGCGGAAGGAAGGTCGTCGCGTCCTACGCGCCGATCGGGATGGGCGGCTGGGGCGCGATAACGGTCCAAGATTCGTCGGAGTTCTTCGGTCCATTGAGGTCCGGAGGTCTGCGCGTCGCACTCGCGCTGCTTGGCGTTCTCATCGCCGCGGCCATCGCGATCGCACTCCTGAACAACAAGCGCCAGGTCGCGCTGAAGAAGGCGTATGACTACAAGGGCGAGCTACTCGCGAACACGACGCACGAACTGAAGACGCCGCTGACCGCAATACGCGGCGCGGCGATGACGCTCGGCATGCGCTGGCGAGATATGCAGCCCGACCAGATCGATTCGTTCCTCGGGATCATCCACCGGCGCTGCGATGGGCTCGGGAAGCTGATCGAGCGCATCTTGATGGGCGCGCGCCTCGAAGCCGGACGCGAGATCGCGCTTCATCCGGCTCCGATCTCCGCGGGCTCCGTCCTTCGTGCGATCGCAGCGGACCTCCAAGATGCGTCGCCGAAGCATGCGCTGCACGTCTCGTGTGAGGAGGACGCCTGGGTCGAAGCAGACCACGACGCGGTCGATCAGGTGCTCGGTCTGCTCGTCGAGAACGCTATGAAGTACTCCCCGGACGGCGGCGACGTGCGCCTCGAAGCGAGACGGCGCGCAGGCGAGGTCGAGTTCGTCGTCGGCGACCAAGGCATCGGGATCAGCGAGGACGACATCCGCCACGTCTTCGATCCGTACTTCAAGGCCTCGCGCGGCGATGTGCAATTGTTCGCGGGCGTCGGGCTCGGCCTTGCGATCGCGCGCCATCTCGTTCGTCGTCATGGCGGCGACCTGACGGTATCGTCGACCCTCGGCGTCGGAAGCACCTTCATGTTCACGCTTCCGGCGTGCGAACCGCCGGAGTCCGATCGCGAAACACAACTGATGCAGGTGAGCTGAGAATGTCGCGGATACTGATGATCGAGAACGATTCCGACTTGGGAGCGATCGCGCGCGCTGCCCTCGAGGTCGCCGGCCACGATGTCGAGGTTGCGCGCACCGTCGACGAAGCGAAATCTCATTGCGCAGCAGCACCGCCGGACCTTGCGCTCGTCGATCTCTTCCTCACCGGTGAGAGCGGATGGGACTTCGTCCGCTGGGCGCGCTCGGAACCCGGACACATCCGTCTCGCAACCTACTCGGTGCATGCCGACGAGCCGGAGCACGCAGCGATCGGTAAGGAGCTCAGGGTCGACGCGATGCTCGTGAAGACCGGGGACCCGGTCGAGCTCGTGCGCGTCGTGCGCGCGCTTCTTACTTCCTCCGCGAAGAGCGCGTAGCGTTGGTGGGCCCTTCGGCCCGCCGGTAGAGTGTCCGCACTCATGCGGGTTCTCCTTTTCACCGGCAAAGGCGGCGTCGGAAAGACGACCGTTTCCGCTGCGACCGCGTTGCGCTGCGCGCGCAACGGGTTGCGGACCCTCGTCATGTCGACGGACCCGGCACACTCACTCGCGGATGCGATCGACGAGCCGCTCGGCGCCGAGCCGACGCCGGTGACCGAGAACCTCTGGGGACAGCAGATCGATGCGCAAGCGCGTCTCGAAGAGGGATGGCGGGAGATCCAGGAGTACGTGCTCTCGTTGCTCGACTGGGGCGGCGTCGACGCGGTCGCGGCCGAAGAGCTGAGCGTCATACCCGGTCTCGACGAGATATTCAGTCTCACCGACGTGAAGCGCGCGGCCGAGTCGGATCGGTACGACGTGCTCGTCGTCGATTGCGCGCCGACCGCAGAGACGTTGCGCTTGTTGAGCCTCCCCGACGCGATGAACTGGTATATCGAACGGATCTTCCCCGTCGAGCGGCGCATCGTGAAAGCCGTGCGTCCATTGCTCACCCGCGTCACCTCGATGCCGATCGCGGACGACAAGATCTTCGCCGCGGTCGCGCGGTTGCACGCGACGCTCGAAAGTGTGCGGCAGATGCTCGTCGACAAGGCCACGAGCTCGGTCCGGCTCGTCGTCAACGCAGAACGCATGGTGATCGCGGAAGCGCGGCGTACGTACACCTATCTCAACCTCTTCGGCTACCGCGTCGACGCCATCGTGTGTAACCGGTTGATCCCCGATGCGGTAACCGACCCGTACTTCGCCGAATGGAAGCAGATCCAGCGAACGCACTTCGACGAGATCGCGGAGTCGTTCTCCCCGGTGCCGATCATGCGCGTCCCGCTCTACGACAAGGAGATGGTGGGCGTCGAGGCTCTCGACCGGCTCGGCTCGGACCTCTATGCAGGGCTCGATCCCGCCGCGATCATGCACGACGACGATCCGATGGTGATCCGCAAGCGCGCGGGTGGCTACACGCTCTCCTTGCGGCTCCCGTTCGCGGGGAAGAGCGATCTCGACCTGATGCGGAAGGGTGAAGACCTCTTCGTGAAGGTCGGCCCCTACAAGCGGACGTTCATGTTGCCGAGCGCGCTCACGCGGCTCGACATCGCCAGCGCTGCGTTCGAGGACGATCGGCTGGTCGTGACGTTCGCGCGCAGCAGTGAAGCAACGAGGGGAGCCTGACATGCCACCTGCGAAGAAGAAGAAGACGGCCCCCACCGGAAGCTAGACGCCGCCGGTCTCTCCGTTCCAACCAGGCTTCGCGCCGGAATGCATGTCGTGCCCATTCGGTCTCTTCTTCTACGCGATGAAGAACACACGTCCGGACGTGATGGAGCACCTCATGAAGGCCGGGTTCGAGGTCTTCCAAGCCTTCAAGGGTGTCGTCGAGCAGTACGGCGAGCGGTGGGAGCAAGCCCAGCAGCTACAGAAGATCCCGATCAGCTAACCGTATGGACGTCACGATCGGCGTCGACGTCGGCGGCACGAAGATCGCCGCGGGTGTCGTTGGGGCGGACGGCGTCGTGCTCGCGCGCAAGCTGATCCCGACGGATGCGTCGGATCCGGCCGCCGTCGTGGCCGGCATAACGAAGCTCGCGACCGAGATGAGGGCTGCGGCGCCGCACGCCGGCGCGGTCGGGATCGGCGCGGCGGGGTTGATCGACGCGGATCACGGCATCGTCCTCGGCGCACCGAACATCGCGTGGCAGAACCTTCACCTGGCGTCGATGCTCCGCGAGCGGTTGAAGCTCCCCGTCGTCGTCGACAACGATGCCAACGTCGCTGCGTTCGGTGAGGCGCTCCACGGAGCCGGCGCGGGCCACGGGGATCAGATCATGGTCACGGTCGGCACGGGCATCGGCGGCGGCATCATCATCGGCGGCCACGTGTATCACGGCGCGCGCGGTGTCGGCGCCGAGCTCGGACACATGATCGTGCAAGCCGGTGGCCCACGATGCGCGTGCGGCAACGATGGATGCTTCGAAGCGCTCGCGTCCGGCAACTCGATCGGCAGGCGCGCGCGCGCACGTTCCGCCGAGCCGGGCGCGCGCGCGCTGCTCGGAAAGGCCGGATCACCCGATGCGATCACGGGCGAGCTCGTCGGCGAGACGGCCGCCGCCGGTGATGCGTGGTGTGCTGCGATCGTGGCGGAGACCGGCGGGTGGCTCGGCACCGGGATCGGATCACTCGTCAACATCTTCGACCCCGACGTCGTCGTAGTCGGTGGGGGAGCAGCCTCAGGGCTCGGCGAGATGCTGCTCGCACCCGCGCGCGAGAAGATGGCGACCCTCCTCGTCGAGCGCCGGTGGAGGACGGTGCCGCCGGTCGTCGCGGCGGGCCTCGGCCCCGACTCCGGGATGGTCGGGGCCGCTGCCCTCGCGCGTGCGCTCCTATGAGCGCCGGCCCCCGACCGTCAGGGCCCTCCGAAGTCCCCCCGGGGGGTATATAGTGCCCGCATGGAGACGATCGAGCTAGACGTAACGGGGATGACCTGCGCGTCCTGCGCAACGACGGTGCAGCGCGCCCTGTCGCGGCGGCCGGGGGTCGCGCAGGCGACGGTGAACCTCGCGACCGAGCGCGCGCGCGTGGTTGGGGCCTGCGACTCGGCCGACCTGATCCACGCCGTCGAGAGCGCGGGATACGGCGCTCAGGTGCACGAAGGGAGTCACCTCACCCACATCGAACCTGCGCGCGCGTACCGGTGGCGGCTCGCGCTGTCCGCGGCTTTGTCCATCCCCGCGGCTGTCCTTGCGATGGGGTTCTCTTCCCGCTCCACGAGCATCGCCGCATGGGTCCTCACCACGCCGGTGGTGTTCATCGGCGGCTGGCCGTTCATGCGGAGCGCCGCGCGCAACGCGCGCCACGGCTCAACGAATATGGACACGCTCGTTGCAGTGGGAACGCTCGCCGCGTACTGGTACAGCGTCTGGGCCGTGCTGACGGACAAGCCCGATACGTACTTCGAGATCGCAGCCGTCGTCATCGCGTTCATCCTCCTCGGCAAGCTCCTCGAGGCGTCGGCGCGCGGCAGGGCGTCGGCCGCGATACGCGCGCTGCTCGAGCTGGGCGCGAAGGAGGCGCATGTCCTTCGCGACGGGGTCGAGCTGTCGGTGCCGCTCGGCGACGTCGAGCCGGGCGATCTGATGATCGTTCGGCCGGGGGAGAAGATCCCAACCGACGGTGTCGTCCGGGCAGGTTCCGGCGCCGTCGACGCATCGATGGTGACCGGTGAATCTGTGCCGCGCGACACGGCACCGGGCGATGAGGTGATCGGCGGCACGATCAACACGAACGGTGCGCTGACCGTGGAAGCAACCAAGGTGGGCGCAGACACGGCGCTCGCGCAGATCGTTCGGCTCGTCGAAGACGCGCAAGCGGCGCGCGCGCCGATCCAGCGTCTCGTCGATCGCGTCGCGTCTGTGTTCGTTCCGGTCGTGCTCGCGATCGCGGGGATCACGTTCGCGATCTGGGTCGCAACCGGACACACGACCGGCGACGCGCTCGTCGCCGCGGTCGCGGTGCTCGTCATCGCGTGTCCCTGCGCCATGGGGCTCGCGACGCCGATCGCGGTGATGGTCGGCACCGGACGCGGCGCGCAACTCGGTGTGCTGATCCGAGGCGCGGAGGTGCTGGAGCGGTCGCGCGACATCGATGTGATCGCGCTCGACAAGACCGGCACGCTCACCCGAGGGGTGATGCGGGTTACGGACGCCGGTGACGCGGCGGTGCTGCGGTACGCCGCCGCCGTTGAGGCAGGCAGCGAGCATCCGATCGCGCGTGCCGTCGTCGAAGCCGCGCGTGAGATCGGCATCCCGCAGGCGAGTGATTTCCAGAGCGACGGGGGGTCGGGCGCGCGCGCCGTCGTCGAGGGCCACGACGTCGTGGTCGGCCGGCCGCGGTACCTGTGGGAGAACGGCGTGATGGGCTGCACCGACTTCGACGAGCGGCGAGCTGAGCTC
>JBHELL010000025.1:0-10402 GCA_046263075.1 Actinomycetota bacterium
GAAGACGCCATCTGCCGCATCGCGCAGATGGCGCGCTCGGTGGGCATCCACCTGCTCGTCGCGACGCAGAGGCCGTCCGTGGACGTCGTCACCGGGTTGATCAAAGCCAACATCCCGAGCCGGATCGCATTCGCAACCTCATCGCAAGCCGATTCGCGGGTCGTGCTCGATCAAGGCGGCGCCGAGAAGCTGATCGGGTTCGGCGACATGCTGTTCTTGCCCGCATCGATGGGCAAGCCGCGGCGTGTGCAAGGTGCCTACGTGAACGAAGACGAGATCGAGAGCATCATGTCGTTCTGCCGCAAGCAAGGCGATCCCGAGTTCGTCGAAGGGATCGCGGCCGTCGTCAGCGGCACCGCGCCTGCAGAGGTGGAGCTCGGCTCGGACGACGACCTGATCGAGCAGGCGATGGATCTGATCGTTCGCTCAGGGCTCGGCTCGACGTCGATGCTGCAACGCAAGCTGAAGGTTGGCTTCGCGCGCGCGGGACGCTTGATGGACCTGCTGGAGCAGCGCGGCGTCGTCGGCCCCGCAGTCGGTTCCAAGGCGCGCGAGGTGCTGATCACTCCCGACGAGCTGCAAGAAGCGCGCGCGCAACGCGCATGACGAGCGAAGGGACCAGGGATCCGTAGGGCGCCCTCGTAGCCCGGCCGACCGCTTCGCGTGCGAGCTGACCAGCCATCTTTGGAACCTTCCGCGCGCGCTCTTATACTTGGCGACACCGCCGACACTGCTCAGGAGGTATCGAACGGTGCCCCAAGCGGCTCCGCCGAGCGTCGGGATCAAGCTCCGTCGCGCACGCATCGAACGCTCGCTCTCTATCGAAGAGACCGCGTGGCGTACACGCATCCGGCCGGATACGTTGCGCGCGCTCGAGCTCGATCGCTTCGACGACGTCGGTCACCCGTCGTTCGTGAAGCGCAACCTCTCCTCGTACGCGCGCTTCCTCGGCATGGACCCGCAAGAGGTGGTCGAGCAATTCGAGTCGGGACACGACGACCTGCCGCACGCGATCCAGGAGCTCGAGCGGCAGGTGAACGAGTCGCATCATCCACCCCGCGCGAAATGGTGGATCGCGGCCGGGGTCTCGGCCGCCGTGCTGATCGCCGGCGCCATCGCGGGTGTGCTCGGAGGAAGCGACGCGAAACAGGGCACCGTCCTTCCGACCGCTCCCGCCGCGCCGAGGGTGGTTACGCCGGCGGTGCGCGTGACGCTCGGCGTCGAGGTGCTGAAAGCCACGCGCATGTCGATCCTCGTGGACGGCGCGAGCGTGTTCGACGGCGACGTGAAACCGGGTGACGTGCAAACGTTCCGCGGGCACGACACCGTCGAGATCCTCACGGCCGACGGGGGTACCGTGCGCGTCACGTCGAACGGTCACGCGACCGGCGATACCGGGAAGAGCGGAAGCGTGTATCGCGCGCGATTCGGTCCGAGCGGCCGGATCTCCGAGTAGCGCGCGACGTGTCTCGCGCGCCGAGCCCTCCGAAACGCCGCATCCATTGGCCGGCATTGCTGACCGCGTTCCGCGCGCTGATGGTGATCCCCGTCGTCGTGTTACTTGTCGAGCACCAGCCGTGGATCGCGTTCGTCGCGTTCGCCGTCGCTGCTTTGACCGATGGGCTCGACGGGTTCGCCGCACGGAAGCTGTCGTTGGTTTCCGAGACGGGACAGCTCTGGGACCCGATCGCGGACAAGATCCTCGTGCTTGTCTCCATGATCGGGCTCGTCGTCGTCCACCGGTTCCCCGCGTGGGCTGCAGCCGTGATCATCGCGCGCGAGCTCGCGGTCACGGCGCTCAGGCTCGTCGCCGACCGGCGCCGGAGAGGCTTCCCTGCGAGCTGGGCGGGGAAGTTCAAGACGGGAGCTCAGCTCATCGCCGTGCTGCTATCGATCATGCCGAAGGGGGCGGTCCCGCATTGGATGGTGTCCGTTTCCATCTGGATCGCCGTCGCGCTGACGGTCTGGTCCGGGCTGCAATACCTCGTGCGCGCGCGGCAGATCTTGCATGAAGGCTGAGGTCGTCGCAGTCGGCACCGAGCTTCTGCTCGGCGACATCGTCAACACCAATGCCGCGCACATAGGAGCGGCGCTCGCGTCCGTCGGTGTCGACTGCTTCTTGCACGTGGCGGTCGGCGACAACGAAGAACGCATCGCCGCGGTCCTGAGCGATGCGCTCGCGCGCGCCGATGGCGTGATCGTGTGCGGCGGGCTCGGGCCAACGCAAGACGACGTCACGCGCGAAGCGATCGCGCGCTGCACCGGCCTGGCGCTCGAGCGCATCCCCGAGCTCGAGCACCGTTTGCGCGCGCGCTTCGAAGAGCTGAATCGTCCGATGGCGGAGATCAATCTCCGCCAAGCCGACGTTCCCCGCAGCGCCTTCGTCATCGATCAAACCTTTGGAACCGCGCCCGGGCTCATCGTCGAGCACGAGGGCAAGGTGATCTACGCGATCCCGGGCGTTCCCGCCGAGATGGAAGAGATGCTGGCGCGTGCGGTGCTGCCGGATCTCGCACGCCGAGCCGGGATGCCGTCGCACATCCGCGCGCGCGCCGTCCGCGTTTCCGGCATGAGTGAGAGCAGCATCGCGGAGACGCTTGCGCCGGTGTGGGAGATGCTCGGCGATGAGACGAAGCTCGCCTTTCTCGCTGGCGGGGGAGAGGTTCGCGTTCGTCTTACGGCGAAGGCGGCCGACGAGGCGCACGCGCGCGAGCTGCTCGACGCGGCGGAAGCGACGGTGCGAGGCGCGCTGGGCGCGGCCGTCGTCGGTGTCGACGATGAGACGCTCGAGCGAGTCGTGGGGCAAACGCTCCTCGCACGTGGGTGGACGCTCGGGTGCGCGGAATCCCTCACCGGCGGTTCGGTGGGGGCGCGCATCGCAACACAGCCGGGTGCGTCGGAGTGGTTCCGCGGCTCGATCGTCGCCTACGCGACGGACGTGAAAGCATCGGTTCTCGACGTGCCACAGGAGACGCTCGACGAGCATGGACCCGTGTCCGTTCCCGTTGCCGTTGCGATGGCGGCCGGCGCGCGCGCGCGGCTCGGCGCAGACGTCGGCGTCGCAACGACGGGTGTGGCAGGACCGGCGGAGCAGGGGCAGCCGGTCGGAACGGTCGTCGTCGCCGTGTCGGGGCCACTCGGCGATGTCGCGCGCGAGCTGCGCTTGCCGGGTGATCGAAACACGATCAGAACGCTCGCGACGACGGCGGCGCTGAACCTCGCGCGTTTGTATCTGCTGGAGGTCGCGACATAGCGCGGCTGTTCGTCGCGATCGAGCTGCCGGCGGACGCGCGCGACGCGGTGGTGGATGTGATCGACCGGCTGCGCGCGCACAACGCTTATGCTTCGTGGACACCGCGCGAGAATCTCCATTGCACGTTGTCGTTCCTCGGTGACATCGCGGACGACCGTGTCGCCGCCGTGTCGGAGGCCGTGGGGGATTCGGTGCGCGACATGGTCGACTTCCCGACGCACCTCACCGACGTCGGAGGCTTCCCGTCGAACGCGAAACCGCGCGTGGTGTGGATCGGGCTCGACGACGGTGCAGGCGGGATCGCCGCGCTCGCCGACGCCGTTCGATCGTCTCTCGTCCCGCTCGGCTTCGAAGCCGAGCACCGCAGGTTCCGCGCGCATGTGACGCTCGCGCGCCTGCGCGACCCGCGCGCGTGCGACCTGTCGGTCGCCGTCGAGCCGGTGCGCTTCCTGGTCGACCGCGTCGTGCTCTTCGAGAGCCGGCTCGGCAGGCCGCACGCGGTGCACGCGCCGGTCGCGACCTTCCCGTTCCGTCGAGCCCCTGCGCCACCGCGGCCGGATCGCGACGATCCACCCGACCTGCCGGGACGTGACTTCTCGCCACCCGAGGTCTAGCGTTCACCCCGGTTCGTTGACCTCGAACAAGCGTTCGATTATCGTGCGGCTCACGGATAACACCGGTGTAACTTCTGTCCCACCCGGTGCCTATACTCGGCCCAGGGCCATCGAACCGGAAGGAGACCGCCGTGGAACGTGAAGGGAGAAAAGGCGTGGACCGCGACAAGGCTCTAGAGATGGCCCTCTCACAGATCGAGAAGAACTTCGGCAAGGGTTCCATCATGCGCATGGGAGAGCGTGAGCATCTCTCGATCGGGGTGATCCCGACCGGCTCGCTGGCGCTCGACCTGGCGCTCGGGATCGGCGGGATGCCCCGCGGGCGCGTTGTCGAGATCTTCGGCACGGAATCCAGCGGGAAGACGACTATCGCGATGCACCTGATGGCGGAGGCGCAGCGCCTCGGTGGGATCGCCGCACTGATCGACGCCGAGCACGCATTCGACCCCACCTACGGCGCGAACCTCGGTCTCAACCTCGACGAGCTGCTGATCTCCCAGCCCGATACCGGTGAGCAAGCGCTCGAGATCGCCGACACCTTGGTCCGCTCCAGCGCGGTCGACGTCGTCGTGATCGATTCGGTCGCCGCGCTCGTCCCGCGCGCCGAGATCGAAGGCGAGATGGGCGACTCCCATGTCGGCTTGCAAGCGCGGCTGATGTCGCAGGCACTCCGCAAGCTGACCGCGAACCTGAACAAGTCCAAGACCACCGCGATCTTCATCAACCAGCTCCGCGAGAAGATCGGCGTCATGTTCGGGAGCCCCGAGACGACTCCCGGCGGGCGCGCGCTGAAGTTCTACTCGTCGGTGCGCCTGGACGTTCGGCGGATCGAGAACTTGAAGGACGGCCAAGAGGTGGTCGGCAGCCGTACGCGAGCCAAGGTCGTCAAGAACAAGGTCGCCCCACCGTTCCGTGTCGCCGAGTTCGACATCTTGTACGGCAAGGGCATCTCGCGCGAGGGGTCCCTGATCGACGTCGGCGTCGACCAGGGTTTCATCAAGAAGTCGGGTGCTTGGTTCACCTATGAAGGTGATCAGATCGGCCAGGGACGCGAGAACGCGCGCCAGTTCCTCATCGAGAACCCGGACATCGCGCTCGACATCGAGAAGCGGATCCGCGACACGCTCGGGCTCGTGCCGAAGGAAGTCGACGAGCCCGCCGAGGACGAATAGCCGCGGCGATCCGGTGGCGCGAACGAAGAAAGCAGGCGACGGGGTCGGGAAACCGGCCCCGTCGACGTTGCCTACCGATCAGCAGCGCATCCTCGCACACGAGAAGGCGCTGCGGCTGCTCGGTGTCCGGGAGCGTTCCGCCTCGGAGCTGCGGCAGCGCCTCCGGCAGAAGGGCTTCGACCGAGACGTGATCGAGGGCGTCCTCGAACGGTTGCGCGAGACGGGGTTGCAGGACGATTCACGGTTCGCCGAGCACTACGCGTCCGAGGCCACTACGACCCGCGGGTTCGCCTCCCGTCGTGTCCGCGGGGAGCTGATGCGCAAGGGGATCAGCCGCGACCTCGCGGCTGTGGCATCGACGACAGACCCGGACCAAGAGGAAGAGCGGGCGCGCGCGCTCGCGGTCCAGCGCGCAGCGCGCATGGGCAGCCTCGGCGCCGAGGCGCGCGCGCGCCGGATCCTGAGCCTGCTCGCCCGGCGTGGCTACGACGCGGATATCTGCCGGCGGATCGCAGCGGAGGTCGCCTCCTTCGAGCGCGAGGCTCCCTGACCGCACCCCCGTGAGCCCGGGGTGCGAGTCGTTGCGGGAGCGGGTTGGAGCGGCGTACCATGACGGTGCTCGACCAACAGTCGATATACCTGTGACCAGCACCTTTACTGATCCGGACGCGACGACGAGACGATGAGGGAGCAACAGAACCGAACAGGCCCATAGGGGCCTCGTTGCGCACCCCATACGCCGCCCCGGCGGGTTCTTCGACCGATGCCGAGCAGTTCGGCCGTCCAGTGAACAGGTGAGCCGGACGCACGGCTCGGCCGCGCGCCCGGATCGGAAGGAGTGACCGCCATGGGTCTCGTGATCGGGATCCTCGTGGGGCTGGCCGCCGGCGCCGTCGCCGGCTACCTATACAGACAGAAGCTCTCTGCATCCCGGATCGGAAACGCCGAGTCGCGCGCGACGGGCATCTTGGATGATGCCGAGCGGCAAGCCGAGACTAAGCGGCGCGAGATCGTCGTCCAAGCCCAAGACGAAGCGCTCGCCATCCGCCGCGATCTGGAAGAGGAGCTGAAGTCCCGTCGTGAGGAGATCGACCGGCGGGAGGGGCGGCTCGGCCAGCGAGAAGATACCGTGGAGAAGCGCGAGCAGCAGCTGACCGGCCGCGAGCAGCAGCTGATCGGCCGCGAGGGAGAGCTGACGCGCGCGCTCGAACAACTGGAAGCTCGCGGAAGGTCGCTCGAAGAGGCCCGCGCGCGGCTCGACGATCAAGCCGGAGAGATCCAACGCCAGCTCGAGCGCGCGGCCGGCATGTCCGCCGCCGAGGCGCGGAACGCGCTCATGAAGCGCATCGAGGAAGACGCCAAGCGCGAAGCGATGGGGATGGTGCGCAACCTCGAGCAAAGGGCGCGCGAAGAAGCCGAGCAGCGCGCGCGGCGGATCGTCACGCTCGCGATCCAGCGCGTTGCTTCTGAGACGACCACGGAGTCGAGCGTCGCGGTCCTCGCTCTGCCGAACGAGGAGATGAAGGGACGCATCATCGGCCGTGAAGGCCGCAACATCCGCGCGTTCGAAGCGGCGACCGGCGTGAACATCATCATCGACGACACGCCGGAAGCGGTGCTCCTGTCGTGCTTCGACCCGGTGCGGCGCGAGATCGGCAGGCTTACGCTGGAGAAGCTCGTCGCGGACGGTCGCATCCATCCATCGCGGATCGAGGAGATGGCCGAGCGCGCGAAGGCGGACGTCGAAGAAGAGGTCAAGCGCGCCGGCGAGGAAGCGATCCTCGACGTCGGGCTGACCGACATCCACCCCGAGCTGGTGCGCGTCCTCGGGCGGCTGCAATACCGCACGTCCTACGGCCAGAACGTGCTGAAGCACCTCATCGAGACAGCGCACATCTCCGGCATCATCGGTGCCGAGCTCGGCATGACTCGCGACGAGGTGCGGCTGCTCAAGCGCTGCGGGCTGCTGCACGACATCGGCAAGGCGGTGACGCATGAGGTCGAAGGCTCCCACGCGCTGATCGGAGCTGAGCTGGCGCGCCGGCTGAAGGAACCGCCGGAGGTCGTGCACGCGATCGAATCGCACCACGGCGAGGTGGAGCAGCGATCGCTGTTCGCGGTCCTCTCGCAGACGGCGGATCAGATCTCTGGAGGGCGTCCGGGTGCACGGCGCGAGACGCTCGAGGCATACGTGAAGCGTCTCGAGAAGCTCGAGGAGATCTGCACGTCCTACGCGTCGGTGGACAAGACGTTCGCGATGCAAGCCGGACGCGAGGTCCGGGTCATCGTGAAGCCGCAAGATATCGACGACGTGGCATGTCAGATACTGGCTCGCGACATCGCCAAGCGCATCGAAGAAGAGTTGCAGTATCCCGGCCAGATCAAGGTGACCGTCGTTCGCGAGACGCGCGCGACGGAATACGCCAAGTAACCGAACGGGCGGTTGCTTTGCTTTCCCCCTTGGCAGCGGTGGTGGGCAGGCTTATCCTGCCGTGAGGGGGTTAGCCGGGTCCCCGTACCCCGGCGCCGGGACCATGGACGTCCTCAAAGTATCCGCGAAGTCCAGCCCCAACGCAGTGGCCGGCGCGATCGCCGGGATCTTGCGAGAACAGGGCACGGTCTGCGTGCAGATCATCGGCGCAGGCGCGTTGAACCAAGCGATCAAAGCTGCGGCGATCGCGCGCTCGTTCGTAGAAGAAGACGGGATCGATGCCGTTTGCGTTCCGAGCTTCCACGACGTTGAGATCGGCGGCGAGAACCGAACGGCGATCAGGCTCACGATCGAAGATCGTGCTCGCCGGACCGTCCCGATCGAGCAGGCGGTGCCCGCCGAGGTATAGAGCCCGTTTCGTCCGCCTGCCGCGGTGATAGCCTTCCATCGCGGGCCGTTTCCGCACATCAACGGAGGTCGGCGATGACGGAGAGCCACGACGCTTTCCCCCTGCAAGGCTGGGATCACATCGAGTTCTACGTCGGAAATGCTCTTCAATCTGCATACTTCTTCCGCAACGTCATGGGATTCCGCGAAGTTGCGTACGCAGGGTTGGAGACCGGCGTCAAGGACCGGACGAGCCACGTGCTGGAGCAAGGTGAGGTGCGGATAGTCCTCACCGGATCGCTCGCACCCGACACGGAGATCGGCGCGCACGTGCGCGCGCACGGCGATGGAGTGAAAGACATCGCCTTGCGCGTCCCCGACGCCGAGGATGCGTACCGCGTCGCGGTCGAACGTGGCGCGCGCGGTGTGCTCGAGCCGACCGTCTCCGAAGACGAGCACGGCAAAGTCGTGCGCGCGACGATCGCGACGTACGGCGACACCGTGCATTCGTTGATCCAACGAGACGATTACCACGGCGCGTTCTTGCCGGGATTCCAGACCGTCGATCAGCCGGTCGACCGCACCGTCGGCATCGTCAATCTCGATCACATCGTGGGCAACGTCGAGCTCGGGAAGATGAACGTGTGGTCGTCGTACTACGCCGACGTGATGGGTTTCACGAACATGGTTCACTTCCGTGACGACGAGATCTCGACCGAGTACACCGCGTTGATGTCGAAGGTCATGGCCGACGGTGTCGGCAAGGTGAAGTTCCCGATCAACGAGCCTGCGAAGGGGAAGAAGAAGTCGCAGATCGACGAGTACCTCGAGTTCTATCGCGGCCCCGGCGTGCAACACCTCGCACTCCGCACGGACAACATCCTGAAGACCGTTGCCGAGCTTCGCCGCCGCGGCGTGCAGTTCCTTCGCGTGCCCGACACGTACTACGAAGAGGTACGCGAGCGGTTCGCCGATCTTCCCGAGGTCGACGTGGAAGCGCTTCGCGACGCGCGCATCCTGGCCGACCGTGACGAAGATGGGTACCTGCTGCAGATCTTCACCAAGCCTGTCGTCGATCGTCCGACGGTCTTCTTCGAGATCATCGAGCGGCGAGGCTCCCGCGGATTCGGGCTCGGCAATTTCAAAGCGTTGTTCGAAGCGATCGAGCGCGAGCAAGAGCTGCGGGGGACGTTGTAGATGTTCCCGCTCTCGCGCGGGCAAGTCACGAGGCAAGCGCACGTCGATCTTCCGGACGGCACGTTCGAAGAGGAGCACGGCCGCGAGTCGTTCAACGGCCGCGCATCACACCTGTACCGCACGCACCCGCCGACGGCGTGGGTGAAGGTCGACGGACCGTTGCAGCCGCGCGCGTTCAACCTGGCTGATCTGCCGGCGGGCAATTGGACGCCGGTCGCGTCGAACGAAGACGTACGCCTTTTCATCACGCGATCCGCCGAGGCGCTGCCGTACTACCTACGCGACGCGAACGGCGACCTGTGTTACTTCGTCCACGAAGGCGCAGGGGTGCTCGAGACCGACTACGGGCCGCTGCCGTTCTCGCGCGGCGATTACCTGATCGTGCCGAAAGGGACGACGCACAAGATCGTGCCGAGCGAGGAGCTGTTCCTCTACATCATCGAAGGAACCGGCGAGTACCGGTTGCCCGACCGCGGGATCCTCGGCCGGCACGCGCAGTTCGATCCCGGCGTCCTCGAGACGCCCACGCCTGAGCCGCATGAAGAGAAGGGTGAGTTCCAAGTCCTCGTGATGCGGGGCGATGAGTTCACGACGCTCACCTACCCGTTCCATCCGCTCGACGTCGTCGGGTGGCAAGGCGACTTGTGCCCGATGCGGCTGAACGTGCGCGACTTCCGGCCCATCGTGTCGCCGCGGTATCACCTGCCGCCGAGCGTGCATTGCACGTGGGCGAACGACGGGTTCGAGATCTGCACGTTCGCGCCGCGCCCGACCGAGACCGGCGATCCCGGCGCGCTGCGCGTGCCGTTCTTCCACGCGAACATCGATCGCGACGAGGTGCTCTTCTACCACGACGGTGAGTTCTTCAGCCGCGCAGGGATCAAGCCGGGCATGATCACGGTGCACCCCCAAGGCTTGCACCACGGCCCACAGGTCGCGGCGATGGAAGCGGGAAAGACCAAGGAGTTCGCGGACGAGGTTGCGGTGATGGTCGAGACGGAGAAGCCGCTCGTGCTCGCCGCGGACATCAAGAACGTCGAGATCGACGGCTACGCGACGAGCTGGGCGCGCGGGCTCGGCCTACTCGACTAACGCGTCCGTCCGCAGGCCGTACGGGTAGAACAGGCTCAGGAACGGTTCGGGGTCCCCCTGCCATTCGAACGCGCGGATCTGGTCGGGGCTGCGGCGGCCGCTCACCGCGCGCGCGAGCTCGAACGGGTCGGCGCTCACCGTCGCGACCGGCTCGCCGTCGCCGATCGTCCATTCGCGCGTCCCGGCGACGATCTTGAACGCCGGAAGCTTCTCGGCCGCCGAGCGGAACCGCATCGTTTCCACGAACGAGCGCAAG
>JBHELL010000026.1:0-2653 GCA_046263075.1 Actinomycetota bacterium
CCGCGGGGGGAATGGCGCTCTTCGTTGGCAGCATCAGTGCCTGGCTGGGTGCGCAGTTCGGCGCGCGACGGGCGGTGAAGCGCGCCTTCCGGGATCGCATCGAGATTCCGTCGATCGTGACCGAGGTTCGCTACGACGAGCTCGCGCGGTCGATCGACGCGATCGCGCTCGAGGTCGAGCGGATCTCCGAGGCGCAGCGGTTCGCGGCGAAGCTCCTCGTCGAGCGCTTCAATACGACGATGAGCGCGCCAGTCGTGAGCGCGCCCACAGTCTCGACCGCGGCGATCCCGCGGCGCGAGCCCGGAGTCACGACGCCGCACTGAGGTTTTTGCTTCGCCCGGCCGGACAGCGTTGGCGCCGACTCACACGGACAATCGCGGAGCTGCGCGGACCGTTCCGCTGCACAGTGATTACGGCTGCTCGCAAGTGGCGTCCAAATGCAGAGGAGCGTCCGCCTGAGTCGGCGCCAACGCTGTTGACCCGGTGGGAGGAGCCTACTGGGTTGCCGAGCGCGCCGGCGCGCCCCATGTTTGCGACTCATCTTCGACGGCGCTCTCATGCCTAACTCTCAGGATCGACGCACCTTTCTCGCGACCCTTGGCGCGGCCGCGGTCGCTCTATCAGCCAAACGTCCGGACGGCGTCCTTGCTTCGCGACGGCTCAGGCGAGTAGGGATCCAGCTCTACACCGTGCGTAAGCAGATGGAGAAGGATCTGCCCGGCACCCTCGCGCAGATCGCCCGAATCGGCTACAAGGAGGTCGAGTTCGCCGGATATTTCGGACGCAAGCCTAACGAGATCCGAGCGCTGCTCGCGAAGAACGGCCTCACTGCGCCGTCGTCGCACGTGGGCTACCCCGAGGACTGGAACGCCTGGCGTCAGACGCTCAAGGACGCGAAGACCGCGGGCCATCAGTACGCCACCGTCGCGTGGACACCGGACGAAAAGCGCACGCGCGCGGGCGGCTTCAAGGCCGTGGCCGAGGACTTCAACAAGGCAGGCGAGGAAGCGCGGAAGGCAGGCCTCCGCTTCGCCTACCACAATCACGACTACGAGCTGAAGAAGAGCGACGACGGCACACTGCCGTTCGAGGTCCTGCTCCAGAATACCGACCCCAAGCTCGTGACGTATGAGATGGATCTGTATTGGATGGTGAAGGGCGGCGCCGATCCGATCGACTACTTCAAGCGCTTTCCCGGCCGCTTCACGCTCGTGCACGTGAAGGACGCGACACCGGCGCCGGATCGCAAGATGGCGGACGTCGGCAGCGGCACGATCGACTTCCCGAAGATCTTCGCCTACGACGCAACGCACGGCTCGCACATCCGGCACGCGTTCGTCGAGCGCGACGACGCGACCGATCTCCCCGATCCATTCGCGTCGGCGAAGGCGAGCTACGAGTATCTCGAGAAGATGAGTTACTAGTGGCGAGCGATCGCTCCCGGTGCCTTCGGACAGTCGAATAGGAGCTGCTCAGTGTACGATGTCTGCATAGTCGGCTCGGGCGCGGGAGGCGGCATGGCCGCGTACGCGCTCACGAAAGCGGGCGCGAATGTCGTGCTCCTCGAGGCGGGACCGTCGTTCTTCGCCTCCCGCGATTCAAAGATGCTCATGCCGGCGTATGCGTCGCCGCGGCGGGGAGCGTCGACGAAGACGCGGCCCTTCGGCGAGTTCGACGCGTGCGACGGCGGGTGGGAGATCGACGGCGAGCCGTACACCGTCGCCAGCGGTTCCAAATTCCTGTGGTGGCGGGCACGCATGCTCGGCGGCCGCACGAACCACTGGGGACGAATCTCGCTGCGGTTCGGGCCGCGCGATTTCCAGGGGAAGACGCGCGACGGCCTCGGCGACGACTGGCCGATCCACTACGAGGACGTCGCGCCGTATTACGACCGCGTGGACCGTTTGATCGGCTTGTTCGGAAGTCACGAAAATCTGCCCAACGAACCGAACGGAATCTTCCAGCCGCCGCCGAAGCCGCGCTGCTACGAGCTGCTCGTCAAGAAGGCGTCCGACAAGTTGAACGTTACATGTATTCCCTCGCGGCTGTCGATTATTACGCAGCCCATAAACGGGCGAGCTTCCTGTCATTACTGCGGCCAGTGCAACCGCGGCTGCACCGTGAAGGCGAACTTCTCGAGCCCCGACGTGCTCATCGCGCCGGCGTTGGCGACGAAAAAGCTGACGCTGATCACGAACGCGATGGCGCGCGAGGTGACGGTCGGAAAGGACGGCCTCGCTACCGGCGTGTCCTACGTGGACAAGACGACGGGAACGGACAAGCACGTCGAGGCGCGGATCGTCGTCCTCGCCGCGAGCGCGCTCGAGTCGTCACGCATCTTACTGAACTCGAAATCGTCGCTCTTCCCGCAGGGGCTCGCCAACTCGAGTGGCACCGTCGGCAAGTATCTCACCGACACCACTGGCACCGACCTCGCCGGCTTCATCCCGGCGATGATGGATCACGTCCCGCATAACGAGGACGGCGTCGGCGGCATGCACGTCTACATGCCATGGTGGCTCGACAACAAGAAGCTCGATTTCCCGCGCGGTTATCACATCGAGGTGTACGGCGGTGCGGGACAGCCGTCCGCTGGCTTCGGCGGTGGAATTCAACGTCGCAATGGCGGCGGTTACGGCGCGCAGCTCAAGGC